>JAFOJR010000123.1 GCA_017420125.1 Oscillospiraceae bacterium
ATAGGGAAAGAATACAGAACATGATCTGTTTGTTTTTCCACTTGCTGTTTTCAAGTATACTCTTTTACTTCAATAGATTTATACAGCCCTCCGATTATAAATTGGAGGGCTGATATTTTCTTCCAATATCAGCCCAAAATGTCCACGGTGTGAAAGACTCCTTTCCTTCCGCCTAAACAACCCCTCTTGAAAAAAGACGCTTTTTGTATTAAAATAAGACGTTAAACAAAGATTTTCCCATCTTCTTTCCATGGGACAAAAGGTGATATCATGAGCTTACGCATTGGAATTGACATCGGTTCCACCACGGTAAAGGTTGTGGTGCTGAATGAAGAAAATACCATTCTATTTCGCTCCTACGAGCGCCACTTCTCCCAGGTGCGGGAAAAAACATGTGAAATTTTATCCCGCATTTCTCACCAGCTTGTCGGCCGGGATGTCCAGCTGGTCATCACCGGCTCTGCCGGGCTTGGCGTGGCCAAGGCCAGCGGGTTGGATTTTGTGCAGGAGGTATATGCCACTGCTGCCGCCGTTAATTTGTTTGTCCCGGACGCAGACGCCGTCATCGAACTGGGCGGCGAGGATGCTAAAATTATCTTTTTTCAGGGTGCGTTGGAGGAACGGATGAACGGCTCCTGTGCGGGGGGAACCGGCGCTTTCATCGACCAAATGGCAACCCTGATGAACGTCAGCGTCAACGAATTGGATGCCCTCTCCCTGCAGCATGAAAAAATTTATCCCATCGCCTCCCGCTGCGGCGTGTTTGCCAAGAGTGATATTCAGCCCATTTTGAATCAGGGCGGCCGGCGGGAGGATGTGGCCGCTTCCATTTTTCAAGCTGTGGTAGACCAAACGGTAGCTGGTCTCACGCAAGGACGGGAATTGAAAGGCAAAATTGTTTTTTTAGGCGGGCCTCTCACATTTTTTATGGGACTGCGGGCCCGGTTTGTGGAAACTCTTCGACTGGATGAGGAACATGCTGTTTTTCCGGAAAACAGCGATTGCTTCGCCGCCATCGGTGCGGCACTGTGTGCTTCAGACTATGCACCCCGTCCCTTTGACGAACTGTTTTCTCTGCTGCAAACCACAGTTTCTCAAACCAGCACCACGGACGTGCTTCCCCCTCTGTTTTCCTCCCAGGAAGAATATGACGCCTTTCTAGCCCGCCACAACGCCATGCAGCCCCCTACTGTAGATATTCAAACATATGAGGGTGCTGCTTATTTGGGCATCGATGCCGGCAGCACCACCACCAAAATGGTGTTGATCACGCCGGACGGTGGGATCTTATACCACTACTACAGCTCCAACCAGGGAAATCCGGTTTCCATTGTAAAAGAGCAGCTCACTACAATTTATTCCCTCTGCGGCGACAGAATCACCCTCTGCGGCAGTGCCGTCACCGGATACGGCGAGGATTTGATCCGCAACGCCTTCCAATGTGACATGGGCCTGGTGGAAACGGTGGCTCATTTTCATGCCGCTCATCACTTCACCCCAGATGTAGATTTTATTATCGACATCGGCGGACAAGATATGAAATGTTTCAAAATTCGCGGTGGTGCGGTGGATTCCATTTTGCTCAATGAAGCCTGCTCTTCCGGCTGCGGCTCTTTCATCGAAACCTTTGCCAAAGCCCTGGGATATTCCATTGCAGATTTCGCCAAGCTGGGCCTGTTTGTTCCCCACCCGGTAAACTTAGGTTCCCGCTGCACTGTCTTTATGAATTCTTCTGTCAAGCAAGCCCAAAAAGAAGGCGCTTCCGTTGCGGATATTTCCGCCGGGCTTTCCATTTCCATTGTAAAAAATGCCATTTATAAAGTCATCCGGGCCGCCTCGGCAGACGATTTGGGCCAGCACATTGTGGTACAGGGCGGCACCTTTTTAAATGACGCGGTGTTGCGCAGCTTTGAGCTGGAGTTGGGACGGAATGTCACCCGTCCCACCATTGCCGGCCTTATGGGCGCTTTTGGCGCGGCACTGGCCGCTCGGGATTTGGGCCTGACTCGCTCCGCTTTGCTTACGCCGGATGCGCTGGCGCAATTTTCTCATACCGCCAAACCCACCAACTGCGGCCTTTGCACCAATCACTGTGCCTTAACCATCAACACGTTCTCAGGCGGCCGGCGATACATCTCCGGCAATCGGTGCCAGCGGCCCTTGGGAAAGGGAAAAAGCGATACACCAAATCTGTATCAATATAAGTACCGTCTCCTTCGCACGCTGCAGGGCAAAGGCTCTGGCGACGGAAGCCGGGGAAAAATCGGGATTCCTTTCGGGTTGAATCTATATGAAAACCTCCCGTTCTGGTATGCGTTTTTTACAAAACTGAATTTCGAAGTGGTGCTTTCGCCGGAATCTTCCCGTAAACTGTATCTCAAAGGGCAATATACCATCCCATCAGATACCGTCTGCTACCCCGCAAAGCTTTTGCATGGCCATCTGGAAGCCCTGCTGGATCAGAAAGTCCCCGTTATTTTCTACCCCTGTATGCCATATAATTTTGACGAGGGAAAAGGCGATAATCACTATAATTGCCCTGTGGTGGCATATTATCCGGAACTTCTGGCTGCCAACGTCTCCCGTTTGGCGGAAACCCGTTTTTTGATGCCTTATTTCGGTTTGCATCGCCCCAAGGACTTTCAAAAACGAGCTGCCAAATATTTCGAAACGGAATTTCACATCCCTCCCAAGGAGACGGCCGCCGCAGTAACTGCCGCCTACCGCGCATATGAGGCGTATAAATCCGATCTTCGGGCTGAGGGGCAAACATATATTGACTATGCCCGGGCAAACGGGAAAAAAATCCTGGTATTGGCCGGACGGCCCTATCATATTGACCCGGAAATCAATCACGGCATTGACGAATTGATCACTTCCTTCGATTTTGTGCTGATCACTGAGGACGCAGTGGCTCATCACATGGACAAAGCCCCTCGAAAGGTCCTAAACCAGTGGACCTACCACTCCCGCATGTATGATGCTGCCCGGTACGTCTGCACTCAGCCGGACATGCAACTTGTACAGCTGGTTTCCTTCGGCTGCGGCACCGACGCCATCACCAGTGATGAAATGCGGGATATTTTGGAGCAGGGTGGCAAATTGTATACGCAGCTGAAAATCGATGACATTAACAACTTAGGCGCAGTAAAAATCCGTATCCGCAGCCTGATGGCTGCCATTAAAGCCAGAGAAGGACAGACAGGCACCGCAAAAACGGATGCAAAAGAGGACAATTGATATGGCAAAATTAGTTTATGACGAAACGGGCCGTTTGCTCTTTACGGAAGAGATGAAGGCCGAATATACGCTCCTTATGCCCCAGATGCTGCCAGTGCATTTTTCCATGATGCAACGCTGTCTGGAACTGCACGGCTATCATGTGGATATGCTGACCACCAACCATCGAGGCATTGTGGATACTGGTCTGAAATATGTCCATAATGACACTTGCTATCCGGCGCTTCTGGTCATTGGCCAGCTGATCGATGCCATTCAAAGCGGGAAATATGACCCCCATAAGGTTGGTTTGTTGATCACCCAGACCGGCGGCGGCTGCCGGGCCTCCAATTATATCCATCTGCTGCGAAAGGCATTGGCGCGGGCAGGCCTGGACTTTGTTCCTGTCATCTCCGTAAATCTTTCCGGTCTGGACAAAAACCCCGGATTCCACCTGTCTCTTTCTTTGATCCGCCAAATGATTTTTTCCATGATGTACGGCGACTTGATTGTCCAGATTGCCAACCAGTGCCGCCCTTATGAGGTAGAAGAAGGTGCCACGGACCGACTGGTGGAACAGTGGGTCAACCGCCTGGTCTCTCTGTTCGCCGCCGGCAAAGGATTAAAGTTTTCCGCCATGGTGAAGCTGTTTGATAAAATTGCCGCAGATTTCAAAGCACTGCCGCGAGCGGGCGAGTCAAAAATCCGCGTAGGTGTAGTAGGGGAAATTTACATCAAATATGCCCCGCTGGGCAATAACAATCTGGAAGCTTTCTTGCTGGCTGAAGGTGCCGAACCGGTGGTTCCCGGTTTGACAGACTTCATCATTTTTAAAATCTACAATCGTGACGTGGACGTGGACTTATATGGCGGCCTCTGGGCCAAGCAGAAAATCGTCCGTCTTTTCATGCGCTATGTAGAAAAATGTCAAAAAGCCATGATTTCTGCCATCCGAAACGCCGGCTTTCGGCCACCGGAGCCTTTTTCTGCACTTCACAGCCGGGTAAAGGGTTACCTGGGTGACGGGAATAAAATGGGAGAAGGCTGGCTGCTTACTGCCGAAATGTTGGAATTGATCCACAGCGGCACTACCAACATTGTCTGTACGCAGCCGTTTGGCTGTCTGCCCAATCACATTGTGGGAAAGGGAATGATTCGAAGGTTGAAAGACGATTTTCCCAATTCCAATATTGTGGCCATTGACTATGATCCCGGCGCTACGAAAATCAATCAGGAAAACCGGATTAAACTGATGCTGGCCAACGCAAAACGAAATTTGGGGCACGCTGTCACACCCTAGGACAAAAGCAGCCTCAAAGAAACCGGCAGGCGCTGCCCAGGATGCACCTGTATTCTCTTAGGCTCTCCTGTGCATCTGATTTGTATAGCCATGTTATCACCATTAAGCCAATAGCCAATAAAAAAGACCCAATCCATGAGATTGGGTCTTTTTTGCGTTTTATTGCAGCGTTGCGCCCTCCGATGCCGAGGACACCAGTTTACCATAACGGGCCAGCCAGCCGGTTTTGATTCTGGGTTCCGGCGGAGTCCATTTTTCTTTTCTCTTTGCCAGGGTAGCATCGTCCACCAGCAGGCGAATGGAATAATTGGGGATATCAATCTCAATTTCGTCCCCTTCTTCCACCAAGCCGATAACGCCACCGGAAGCACCTTCCGGCGAAACATGACCAATAGACGCACCACGTGTGGCGCCGGAGAAGCGGCCATCGGTGATCAGAGCCACTTCCTTGTCCAATCCCATGCCGGCAATGGCAGAAGTGGGACTGAGCATTTCCCGCATGCCCGGACCGCCTTTGGGCCCTTCGTAGCGGATCACCACCACATCACCACTCTTGATTTTCTGGCCATAGATAGCTGCAATGGCTTCTTCTTCACTGTTGAACACCCGAGCGGGACCTTTATGGTGAAGCATTTCCGGTGCAACAGCAGAGCGTTTTACTACGGCACCTTCTTCCGCCAAATTGCCGAACAAAATGGCCAATCCGCCCGTTTTGGAATAGGGCTGATCGTAAGGGTGGATCACCGACTGATCCCGGATGGAAATCCCTTCTACGTTTTCTGCCAGCGTCTTGCCGGTAGCAGTCATGACCGAACCATCCAGTACGCCGTTTTGCAGCAGTTCGGCAAGCAGCGCCTGCACGCCGCCGGCGGCGTATAGATCCTGCACATGGTGCCCGCCTGCAGGAGCCAGACGGCACAGGTTGGGTGTCTGTTCACTGATCTCGTTGAGCATGCGGAGATTCAGCGGCAGGCCCCGCTCTTTGGCAATAGCCGTCAAATGCAGTACGGAATTGGAAGAACATCCCAAAGCCATATCGGTAGCCAGCGCGTTTCGCAGCGCCGCCTCTGTCATAATATCCGAAGGCTTGATGTCTTTTTTTACCAAATCTACAATCTGCATACCGGTTTCCTTTGCAAGGCGGATCCGGCCGGCATAGACCGCTGGAATGGTGCCGTTGCCCGGCAGAGCCATACCGATCGCTTCTGTCAGGCAGTTCATGGAATTGGCCGTAAACATGCCGGAGCAGGAGCCGCAGCCAGGACATGCGTTGTCTTCAATTTCTTTTACCCCAGCCTCGTCCATAGTGCCTGCCATGTAGCTGCCCACAGCCTCAAAAGCACTGTTTAAATCCAAGTCTTTGCCGTTTAAATTTGTGGACAGCATGGGACCGCCAGACACAAAAATAGAGGGGATGTTCAATCGGGCGGCTGCCATCAGCATACCCGGCACAATCTTATCGCAATTGGGAATAAACACCATGCCGTCAAACGCGTGAGCCAGAGCCACAGTTTCGCAGGAATCTGCAATCAATTCCCGAGAAGCCAAACTGTATTTCATTCCCGCATGGCCCATGGCAATTCCATCGCAGACCCCAATGGCGCCAAATTCTACCGGCGTTCCTCCGGCGGTTCGGATCCCCGCTTTCACCGCTTCAGTGATAGTGTTTAAGTGGATATGTCCCGGAATAATCTCACTATGGGAATTGACTACACCGATCAACGGCTGTGAAAGTTCCTGATCCGTATAACCCATAGCTTTAAACAGACTCCGATGGGGGGTTCTTTCTATCCCTTGTGTCACCTTATGGCTTATCACAAAAAATCCTCCTTTGATCCATTATGAATTTCCCCCGCCTTCGGCGGGGGAAAATATAAAACAGTTTGGATTATTTCTTGCCACCCCAGAGCATCTTTTCCCGCAGGTCCTTCCCTACGATTTCGCACTGATGCTGTGCCTGATTTCTCTTGGTCGCATTGAAGTACGGACGGCCGCACTGGTTCTCCAGGATCCAGTTGCGGGCAAAAGAGCCGTCTTGGATATCAGACAGGATCTCCTTCATCGCCTTCTTGGTCTCATCGGTGATGATTTTCGGGCCAGTGATATAATCGCCATATTCCGCCGTGTCGGAGATGGAGTGACGCATGAAGTTCATGCCGCCGGAGAAGATCAGGTCTACAATCAGCTTCATTTCGTGGATGCATTCAAAATATGCACTTTCCGGCTGATATCCGGCTTCCACCAAAGTTTCAAAGCCAGCACGCATCAAAGCGCAGACACCGCCGCACAGAACTGCCTGTTCGCCAAACAGATCGGTTTCGGTTTCTTCCTGGAATGTGGTTTCCAAAATGCCGGCTCTTGCGCCGCCAATACCAGCACCGTATGCCAGCGCAATCTTTTTACAATTGCCAGTAGCATCCTGATATACAGCCACCAGATCCGGAACACCTTTGCCTTCCAGATACTGGGAACGGACGGTGTGGCCCGGACCCTTAGGCGCAATCATAAATACGTCTACGTCAGCAGGCGGAACAATCTGTCCAAAATGAATATTGAACCCGTGGGCAAATGCCAATGCCTTACCGGCAGACAGGTTGGGGCCGATATCGGTTTTGTACAAAGCAGCCTGACGTTCATCATTGATCAAAATCATGATGATGTCAGCAGCCTTGGTTGCCTCCGCAGCGGTCATTACTTTCAAGCCGTCTGCCTCTGCCCGGGGCCAGGATTTGCTACCTTCGTACAGGCCAACGATCACCTCGACACCGCTGTCCTTCAGGTTCTGTGCATGGGCGTGACCCTGGCTGCCGTAACCGATAATTGCCACGGTCTTCCCCTTCAGATAACTAAGGTCACAATCTTTTTCATAATACATTTTTGCCATGATTTGTTTCTCCCTTCTACTTGTTTTCGTCATGAATGGTATATGGTCCCCGCTCCAGAGCGACGATGCCTGTGCGCGCCAGCTCCAAAATGCCGAATTCTTCCAACAGTTTTATTAACGCGTTGTTTTTCTCTGTATCTCCTGTGATAGAGAGCGTCAGAGCACCGCGGGAAACATCAATGATATTGGCACGGAAAATATTGCTGATTTGAATGACTTCATCCCGTGCATCTTTTGTTTCTGTCTTTACTTTCACCAGCAACAGTTCTCGATGGACAGACTGTTCCGCGTCCATCTCTTGTACATAAATCACAGGCCGCAACTTGCGGAACTGGCTTATCATCTGCTTGGCCGCCAAATCATCTCCGATCATAATGATGGTTATGCGGGAAATGGCAGGATCATCTGTCACCCCAACGGCCAGACTTTCAATATTATACCCTTTGCGGGAAAACAGACGGGACACCTGAGACAAAACACCGGCACTGTTTTCCACAAGAGCAGATATCGTATGATGCTGCATAAAAATCTCCTTTCTGAACGAAGCGATGAAATCTTCTTCTATTTCAGCAGGAACTGCGTAATGGGCGCACCGCCTGCCACCATAGGCCATACCTTTTCGTCAATGTCAATGATACACTCGATCAAAGCACTCTGTCCGCATTGAATGGCCTGCTTCAATGCTTCATCGAACTGCTCCGCGGTTTCAACCCGCCATGCAGGCATTCCAAAAGCTGCCGCATATTTCAAAAAGTCCGGGCCGCGATCCAAATCTGTCTGAGCATATCGCTTATTATAGATCAGTGTCTGCCATTGTCGGACCATTCCCAGTGTGCCATTGTTAAACAGTACGGTAATCACCGGAGCCCCGTAATACTCAGCGGTGGCATATTCATTGCCGTTCATGCGCAGGCAGCCATCGCCGGTGGCGTGGATAACCACGCGGTCAGGATTGCCGATTTTGGCACCAATAGCGGCGCCCAAGCCAAATCCCATCGTACCAAATCCGCCGCTGGTCAAAAGCTGACCGGGGCGGCTGTAGTTATAATACTGCGCAGCCCACATCTGGTGCTGGCCCACATCTGTTGCAATGATTACATCGTCTCCCAACTGGCGGTCAATGCTGGCAAAGACTTCTTTGGGATCCAGCATGCCGCTGCGTTGACGATCCGGCTCTTTCCGCCAGCCGTCTACCTGTTCCAGCCACTCTTTGTGCTGATATTGCGGCATCCGGTCGCACAAGGCTTTCAGAATTTCTTTGGCATCTCCGATAATGTGATATGCCGTTACCACGTTTTTGTCAATTTCCGAGCGGTCAATATCAATATGAACCACCTTTGCCTGCTGGGAAAATTGTGCCAGATCGCAGGTGACTCGGTCGGAAAACCGCGTGCCCACAGCGATGAACAGATCACATGCCGCAGTGGTCACGTTGGAGGCCATTGTGCCATGCATGCCGATCATACCGGTACAAAGAGGATGGCGGCCCGAGATGGCACCTTGTCCCATCAGTGTAACAGCCACCGGCGCGTCCAGTTTCTCCACAAATGCGGTAAATTCTTTGGATGCCCCGGAGCGGATGATGCCGCCGCCGGCCAGAACCATAGGTTTTTTTGCTTTTTGGATCAGCTGAAGCAAAGTTTCCAGATCCTTTTCTTTTGGCGCAGGATGCTTCAGCGGGCTGCTGGCCCGGTTTGCCAGCGCGGCCAGACGGCCGTGCTTTATGTGCTCTTCCTTGGGCAGTGGTGTAAAATCCACCTCTTCTGCGGTAACGTTTTTCAAAATATCAATCAACACCGGGCCGGGACGTCCGCTGGCGGCCACAGCAAAGGCCTCTCGTACAATATCGGCCAGCTGGGAGGCATCCCGAACCAGATAGGTAGCTTTTGTGATAGGCATGGTAATACCGGTAATATCCACTTCCTGGAACGCATCCCGGCCGATGAGATTTTCCCCAACATTTACGCTGAGGAACACCACAGGAGAAGAATCCATATATGCGGTTGCAATTCCGGTGGTGAGGTTCGTAGCACCCGGACCGGATGTTGCAAAGCAGACACCCACTTTCCCTGTGGAACGTGCATAGCCATCAGCCGCATGAGCTGCACCCTGTTCATGGGCTGTCAAAATATGGCGGATTTTCTTTCCATAGCCGTTCCGTTCAAATTCGTCATAAACATTCAAAATCGTACCGCCTGGATACCCAAACACAGTATCCACACCTTGTTCTAACAGACACTCAAACAGCGCCTGGGTACTTTTCATTTTCATTTTGAACAACTCCTTTCACATTCTCTCCCCAGATTTTCTTTGCCTGCCAACAAACGGTGTGCAGGAAGATAAATACAAAAGCTTCGTCCTCCATAGGACGAAGCTTTTCTCCGTGGTACCACCTAACTTCATGCAGGAACACCTTTCTGCACGCGCTCTTACGTCAGATAACGGAGACGAACCGGCCCAACCTACCCCCGCATCTCTGTACGGGCTCAGCCAAGCTGCTCCAGGGCGACTTTCCTCCCTGCGTTCACGAGAATTTCCACCAACCATTCCCTCTCTGTGCCGGCGCGCAGCTCGTACTTACCCTTTCATTGCTATTTTCTATCTGATTTGCGTTCACGCAATGTTTTCAATACAAGATTGTAGCAAGTATAGCACATTTTTTTCTTTTTTGTCAACGCAAAAGGGAGAAGCAAATTGGTTTCTGCGTTTTTGACAGAAGAAGTGTACATTTCGTTTCGTTTTTTCATCCTGTTGCCGAAATTTTTGGCGTTGCAAACGGTTGCAGTCCTGTCTTATCCCTTCAAATCCCTTCAAAAAACAGTTGGAGATACTTTGTCGGCTTAGGAAATTCCTTTCAGATGAGAGAATGGGAACACAATAAACAGTGCCCGGCCGATGATATACCGTTCATCCACCGTCCCCAGCTGGGGAACCCGGCTGTCAGACGAGTGGTTTCGATTGTCTCCCATCACAAATACACTGCCTTCCGGCACAGTGACAGAATCGACGGTTTCCCAACCGGGGTCCACCATTTCTTCGTTCAAATAAGGCTCGTCCAGCACCTTGCCATCTACCCGAACTTCTCCTGTTCCATAATTAATTTTCACTGTTTGACCGCCTACGGCGATGACTCTCTTTACAATGGGTTCTTCCATAAACGACTTTTTGGTCAGTACCACAATATCTCCCTGTTTCGGATGATAGCCTATGCTTTGCAGTAGCAACATGTCTCCATTGTGCAAAGTGGACATCATGGAATCTCCCTCCACGCCGATGATGCGCCCCACAAAAGTAAACAGTAAAATAATGAATACCAAAGCAAACACCATCGCCTGCAGCCAAAAATACAGTTCCTGTTTTACGGCCTGAGCCCCTGAAAGCTTCTCTTCCGGATTGGGCGGCAATTCTGTCATTGTCATCTTTCGCTCCATTCTGCCGCGTTTTGCGGCGTTTTTTCTTCTTCAAGCTTTGTTTTTTCCTGCATGAAATGAACATTTTCCCGAGTGCGCAAATAGGTGCCTTCCCTGCTGTGGCAGGTGAATAATAAAATCTGCCGTTGCGCAGCCAGTTCATATAATCCATCCAGCGCAAACTGCAAGCGGGCATCGTCAAAACGGATCAGTGCATCGTCCAGCACCAGAGGAACTGCATAAGGTTCCGGCAGCACCAAATCGCAAATAGCCAGACGCACTGCCAAATATAATTGATCCAACGTTCCCGCACTGAGCATCAAAGCGGAGCGGGAAATGGGATCTCCCTCTGTCCGCGTCTGGGCAGAAAAGGCTTTGTCCAGCCGTAAGTCCTGATACTTCCCGCCTGTCAGCCGCGCCATCCACCGGCTTGCCTTTTCATTTAAAGCAGGAGAAAATCGGGACTGCAGTTCTCGATTGGCTTCCTCCAGCACCTCTCGAGCCAGCACGAGAGCGTGGTATTCTTCCTCCAGCGTCTCCCGACGAGCAAGCAGCATTTCCCGGTGGGCAAGCAGCACTTCCGCTTCCCCGCCAACTGCCTGTTCGCCTTTTGCCATGGCGATGCTCTCTTGGCAGCGAGTCTTTTCCAGCGCCAGCCGTTG
>JAFOJR010000006.1 GCA_017420125.1 Oscillospiraceae bacterium
ATCTTTTCCAGCATCGGCTTTGTGAGGAACAAGAGAAACAGCACCGTAGAAAATGCATGTAATGCATCAAAAGGAATCCCCCGCAGATAGGCCAAAGCTACCATCTCCCAGGTGGGTTGGTTTTGGAACATCAAAACAGAAGCTGGATTGAGCAGTCCTCCATATAGAAAAAACACCGCCAAACCACCATATAGACAAACTGGAACCAGTTTCGGTTTTCGTTTGCCGGAACCAAACAAAGCACCTGCCAACAAACCAATCAGCCCCATAGCCGCCATTTGCCACGGAGTCCAAGGCCCATGCCCAAACAAAAAATTAGACAAAAACGTAGTAACCGCACCCACCAGAAACCCCACTTGGGGGCCAAAACATACGCCGGACAAAGTGACCAGCGCTGCCACCGGTTTTACCTGCGGAACGGCAGCAAACACAGCCCGCCCCGCTACACCGATGGCGCACAGTGTAGCCAGCAGCACCAGTTCCCGGGCTTGCGGTTTTTTCCCCTCCAGCAGCAGAAAAAACGGCGTCATCATTTCCAGTAAAAGCAAAATACTCACTACTGCATATGCCCGATCCCGCCATCGGTATAACCCCGCAATAATTGTGGCGGCCATCAGCAGCAAAGACAAGCCAAAGTACAACCACGACCTGCTTTGATGTGTTCGGTCCGTTTTTTCTTTCGATGCTTCGCAAAACAGGGTGGATAAAATCGGCTTCTTGTTTTTCTCCTCCGGTCCGGGCGGAATGCGGGGCGGGCACTTCCCACCGCAGGCAAGAATTACGTCCTCTGCCGTTATTGCATTCGGCAGCAAATGGCGAGCCATCCGATTGGCCGCTGTGGTATAATACCGGTTTCCCTGAAAAAACGCACGGGTTTCTGCCTCCCGCACCATACCGCCGTCAAACAACAGACCGCATCGGTCCGTATACATGGCACAAAATTCAACGTCGTGGGACACCAGTATAATCGTAATTCCCTCTTTTTGCAAAGCCTGCAAAATGCTGCCAAAGTGAAGCTTCATCTGCCCATCCATTCCCTTTGTAGGCTCATCCAACAGCAAAATGCGAGGACGGCGCAGCAACACTTTGCAAAGTGCCACCCTCTGTTGTTCACCGCCGGACAAATCATATGGATGACGCTCCAGAAAATCGGAGATCCGGCATTGGGCAGCCAAAGCTTCCACTTCTGCCTGACGGGCTTCTTTTTTTCCTTCTGTCATCTCCAGCAGTTCTTCTGCTACCGTTCTGTGGGAAAACAGGGCCTGAGGCGATTGCGGCAGCATCCCAATCTCCGGATGCTTTCCCGCTTTCCACACAGTGCCGAAGATTTTGATTTTTCCCTGCTGTGGCGACCGCAGCCCACTCAGCAGCATCAGCAGCGTACTTTTCCCTGCGCCGTTTCCTCCTAGAATCCCATAGCATTCTCCTTTATAAACAGCGAAAGATGCATTTTTTACTACGTCCGGCTCCTGCCGTTTATATCGAAAAAAAACGTGAGAGGCAGACAAAACCGGCTCCCCTTCCAACAGCTTCTGAGGCACTGCTTCCACCGGTTGCAGTGGACAGTTTTGGTGCACCAAATCCAGCCATTTCTGTCCTTCCCTAACTGTAATAGGACAGGGAAATGGCTGCTCTACAGAGGCAGAGATCCGCATAGGGGTAGGCATTGCATAAAACATCCCGCTGTTTTGTGCCCGCAACTGCTGCCCCACCTCACGAGGTGTCCCATCGGCACATATGCGCCCCTGCTCCAATACGATCACCCGGTCAGAAAGCGGCAGTGCTTCTTCCAATCGATGTTCTGTCAACAAAATTGTAGTACCAAATTCCTGATGCACGCGGGATAGCATCGAAAAAAATTCCGCTGCCCCAACAGGATCCAGCTGTCCGGTGGGCTCATCCAGCAGCAAAATGGAAGGCTGCGTCATCATCGCCGCCGCCAGCTGGAGCATTTGTTTTTGTCCACCGGACAAATCATGCACCGGTTTTTGGTACCAGTCCTCCATGCCAAAGGAATGGGCCAGTTCCGCTGCGCGCAAGCGGATTACATCTGGTGCAAGGCCCAAATTTTCCAGGCCAAAAGCCAGCTCATGCCAAACTTTATCCGTCACGATGCCGTCCTCCGGGCTTTGGCACACATAGCCGATTTCGGCAGCTTGTATTCGACGTTCTGCCTGGTCCAAAGAGGCACCGTTCCACAAAACAAAACCTGAACGGGTCCCCCGGGGAGACAAGTCCGCTTTCAAATGACGCAAAAGCGTGGATTTCCCACTGCCGGAAGCACCGCAGATGGTGACCCACTGTCCTGCTTGTATGGACAGGGAAATTTGATCCAGCGCCATTACTTCTGCGTTGGGATACGCAAAACTCAACTGGTGGATAGAATACGCTTCCACTGCTTCACCTCCCAAAGCTGCGCCAGAAGAGGCGCGGCACAAACCATGCCATACAGTACAAAAAACACCGACTGTCTGAAAGAAATTCCCCATCGAAACCGGGGAAAATACTGTGCGGAAAACGCGCCGGAGCATCCACCCCAAATAATCCCACCCGCAGCAAGACCGATGCAGATCAACAGAAGAATATCCCGCGGGGTAATAATATACAGGGAAAAGCGGCTACGCCCCTTCAACCCATATCCCCGGCCTTTCATACCATCTGCCAGTATCATTCCGTGTTCCAATGCCCAGGTAATTAAAACCGATACGGTTCCCGCTGCTTCCCGGACATGACTGCGCACAGAACGGGACTTGTCCGTCACACCCACACCCCGTCGGGCTTGGCGCACTTGCTGCAGCTGATGGCGAAACCGGGGCACAAACCCCAACGCCATGGAAAGCAGCAGCGCAAGAGACGGCGCCGCCCATCCCAGCAGGCAGACAACCTGGTCCGATGTAATCAACGTACTAAAACAAGCATACCAGCACAATATCGCTCCAAAAAGCAAAGCGGCAGCCAGCCCATAATAAACAGATTCCAATGTCAACGGATTGCCACTGGGAAAGTAGGTCAAAATCGTGATCCCCTGATGATTAAACAATGGATTGAGCACGGCCGTCAGCACCATCAGCGGCAGCAATCCTTTCCAAAACAGCGACAGTGCTTTCCTCCCTTTCAGAAACAGATAAAACAAAAAAGCGCAAAGGAAAGACACCGCCAAACAAACCGGATGGAGAAACAGCATCGTGCAGACCCCTACCAGCAGGAAATAGCACAGCAGCACGGCAGGATGCAGCCGGATTCCATTATACAAATGCGTTCCCCTCCTAACGAAAGTTCAAAGTTTCATTCCCGACAGGCCCATCATGACCGGATATACGGACCTTTCTCGGATGCATCATGATAAAAAAAGATTCTCCCGATCGGGAGAATCTTTTTCTCGATTTGATTTCCCATGTAAACACATGTGTTTTTGTTTTTTTAGTATATCGGATTCCAGGCAGAAATACAAGTCCCCTTTCTTGGGATTACCCTTCCTGCTCCGGCAGCTTTTGTTCAAAGCGATATTTGGCTTTTTCTGCCGGCACAGGCACAGGATACTCTCCTGTGAAGCAGGCAGAACAAAATCCGGACACAGGGGCATCTGTTAAGTGATTCACATCGTCCAATCCCAAAAAGCCCAAAGAGTCTGCACCAATGATCTGTGCGATTTCCGGGATGGTGTGTTGGCAAGCAATCAGATTTTCCCGGGAGTCAATGTCTGTCCCAAAATAACAGGGATGACGAAATGGCGGCGCAGAAACCCGCATATGGACTTCTTTTGCTCCTGCTTCCCGCAGCAGACGAACAATGCGGGCACTTGTGGTGCCGCGGACAATAGAGTCATCGATCAAAACTACCCGTTTCCCCTGTACGGCAGATGTGATGGGATTTAATTTCAATCGGACGTCCCGTTCCCGTTGACTTTGCGTAGGCTGGATAAATGTGCGGCCAATGTATTTATTCTTAATAAAACCTACACCATAGGGAATCCCGCTCTGTTGGGCATAACCCAAAGCGGCATCCAAACCGGAGTCCGGTACGCCGATCACCACATCTGCCTCCACCGGATGCTCCCGGGCCAGAAATGCCCCTGCACGCTGACGCGCCTCCTGCACGCTGGCACCGTCCAAAACGGAATCAGGACGGGCGAAATAAATCAGTTCAAACACGCAAAAGGCCATTTTTTCTCCGCCGCAGTGCATTTTTATGGAACGCAGCCCGCCGTCACCGGCAATCACGATCTCTCCCGGCTGCACATCCCGCACAAAGGACGCGCCGATGCTGTCCAGTGCACAGCTTTCCGATGCAAAGCACCAACCATCCCCCCATTTCCCGATACACAACGGACGAAAACCCAGCGGATCCCGTGTAGCAATCAGTTTTTGCGGTGATACAATCACCAGAGAGTACGCCCCTGCCAATTGTCCCATGGCGGCACAAACGGCATCTTCAATCGAAGGCTGGGTCAGTCTGGCTTTTGTTACGGTATAGGCAATAACCTCTGTGTCACTGGTTGTGTGAAAAATGGCACCAGTCAGTTCCAGCGATTCCCGCAACGCTGCCGCATTGGTCAGATTTCCATTGTGCGCCAATGCCATACTGCCTTTGATATGATTCACCATCAACGGCTGGGCATTGGCTACATTTTTCTGCCCAGTTGTTCCATAGCGCACATGACCAATGGCCATGCGGCCCTGTTCCAACTGTGCCAGGCGATTCTGGTCAAATACCTCACCTACCAGTCCCAGTTCTTTATGACAGGTGATAACCCCTGCATCGTTGACTGCAATGCCGCAGCTTTCCTGACCCCGATGCTGCAGTGCATATAAGCCCATATAGACCGCACCGGCCACATCGGTTTTCGTGGGAGAATAAACTCCAAAAACACCGCATTCCTCATGCCACTTTCCCGGTCTCATGCATCTGCCTCGCTTCCGTTTTGTCCCATCAGCCGCTCCATCACTTCCCAATAGGCATCTTCCACATCGCCCAGATCCCGGCGAAAACGATCTTTATCCAACTTTTTTCCACTTTGGCTGTCCCACAGCCGGCAAGTATCGGGCGAAATCTCATCTGCCAAAATCAATTTTCCGTCCGGGGTTTTCCCAAATTCCAATTTAAA
>JAFOJR010000124.1 GCA_017420125.1 Oscillospiraceae bacterium
TCTCCCGGCTGAAAAGGAAATCCTTGTATTGCCTCATTTAATCCATAGGTTGCATTGGCCCCCAAAGAAATCCGGGAGGGGTTGGAAATTTTCATCATTTCTGCCAAATAAGACCTGCAGGTCCACATATCATCTCGTTTTTTCAGTCCACCTCGGTTTGCGCTGCCTGGCAGCAAACGGATGGCCTCTTCCACTGCTTGGGCCACACAAAGCGGTTTTGGCCAAGAGGTGGCCGCATTGTTCATATAAATCATCGGATGCTCTTGTTCCCGGTTCGGCTCCATTTTGCTCCCTCCTTCATAGAATGACCAACTGTAAAAAACAAAATGACCATTGGGATGAATGGTCATTTTGTTTGGATGAACTCATCCCATATTCCAACAAAGACAGTCTATTCTGCCAATAATTCCATAATTTTCTCGTAAGTGCGTTCCACAATTTTAGGGCAGCGCATAAGCTTGTTGCTGGGGTTGTCATCTAAAATGGTATCACAGTTTGTTCCGCCATATTCTCCGCCAATTTCTTCCTGAAACCATCGTACAAATTCAGAAATTTTTTCGTTAGCCTGCTCGTCTTCCAGCTCGTCATCTTCGCCTTTGCACAGATAATAGCCCAGCAGACAGGCCCCGCCGGTAAGACATCCGCATACATTGCCGGAAAAACCCATACCACCAATCAAGCCGCCCATCGCCCGAATCAAATCCGGATTGTCTTTTTCCTCTTCTTCCAACGCCAGTTTCAGCAAAATCTGGCTGCAAAAATATCCTTTTTGGGACATTTCCAGCATGCGATCAAACAATTCGTCCATTTATTACTTCCTCCCATATAGCAATACATAGCCTACTTTTTTTCGCCCGGCGGCAATGCGTTTCCATTGATCCGGTAAACAGCCCTGCTCCCAAATCATTTTAAGGAAAAAAGTCTGCGCTTCTTTGGAAGCATTCTCCACCGCAACAACAGTAAACCCTGCTTGCTGCACCATCTGCACCCATTTTTCGGCCTGCTCACCATCTGTTTCCCGAAAAAACACATCGGAAACCAACAAGTGACCACCCATCCTCAACACGCGATAAGCGTTGGTCAGTGCCAAAGACGGATCGCCGCTGGCGGATAAGCTGCATTCTGCCAACACCGCATCAAACACATCTGCCGGGAAATCCAGATGCAGCATATCGCCCTGCCGTATATTGGGGTTGCCTTCTGCTTCCTGATCAATGGCAGTAACCTGATATCCTTTCTGCTGCAAATATAAAGCCGTCTGACCATTGCCGCAGCCCAATTCCAGAACCTGCGCACCTGCAGGCAGATTGGCCATCTGCAGCAAACGCTCCGTCATTTGTTGACCACCCGGGTGTAAACAGGTGCTCGTCATTTGTCTTCTAACGATTTTTCCACATGAAGCATACGACCCAATGCCAGATCTTCTGTAATTAGAATCTGACCGCAGACGGGACATGCCGGCAGTTCCACGGGAAAACCAGCGTGTAGATACAAAAGCTGGACAGGTGTTTTTACCAACGGTACATTACATTTTTGACAAATATATCTTCCTTTGGGGTCAACAGAACCGTAAAATTGATCTCTCATTTCTTTTTCTTTGTCTTGATTTGACACGTACCAATCGCCTCCTTTTCATTTTCCCCTAATTATTTATATAAACCAACTGCAATATTACAATTCTCTGGCAATCATGCGGTAGGAATATGCGTTTTCCAACATATATCCCTCTTCCGTCTTGTGAAATACTGCCCAGAAGGTTACATTCCCGATTCGGTGGTTTGCCATTAAACAGCCTGTTTCAATATCCAAAATAAAACTGTTGTCCTGTTCCGCTTTTTGGAATACTTGAACCAGGTCGCTTTCCAAAATCATGCGGTCTTCCATGATTGCCTTTACTTTATCCGGAATGATCAAGTTGAAGCTTGGTTCTGCCACTGCAACCTCCTCCTTCCACAAGTCTCTTAACATCGCAGCCCGTACCGTAAGCCGGTTTTTTCGTCTCAGGCTGATGCCTGTTGAACACAGTTCATCTTTGACACCATACAACAGCTCCAACACATGTACGGTGGGGCGATCCAATGCAGCAAAGCGGTCCCGGCAGTTTGCACAATATGTCAGGCTCTGATGCTTACATTGATCTGCTGCAAAAGCCGCCATCTCTGTCCCTACTTCGCGATTGGCAAAAGCAGTCAGTCCGCCAAATCCGCAACATGGACTGTGCTCCCCGCTGAACTTTGGCTCTTCCACTTCATAACCCATTTGCACAGCCAACTCACGTACGCAGTCTTGAATTTCTTTATAATTTCTGGCACCGCAGGAATCGTGAATGGATAGTATCCCATTGCCTTTTTGTGCTGTTTCGGGCAATCCAATTTGACATATAATCTGCCAAATTCCCGTCACGGGGATTTCCGTGTATGTTTTAAATATGTGATAGCATGTAGGACATGCCGTGATAAATTCCGGCTGCCCAAGGGTTTCCCATGCAGTTATAATCTTCTTTAAATGCTCTTGAAACAGTTCTTCCCGTTGCGCCCATTCACCAATGGCGCCGCAGCAGCCCAAAATAAGTCCTACACCGCCGTCCAAACGGTTTGCCAAATCCTCATACGCTGCACGCAAAGAATCCGGCGCAGTGGCAGCCAACTGACATCCGGGGAAAAACGCATATTTGCTGGTTTCA
>JAFOJR010000125.1 GCA_017420125.1 Oscillospiraceae bacterium
CATACTTTTTTTGTGCGTCAAGAAAAGAAACCGGCATTCCCCGAGGTAAGGAATGCCGGTGAAGTGCCGTAGTTTTTATAGAAAAAGGACATTCTGCAGATAATTTCAGGAAGATTATTTTCCCGCTTTTGCGGCACGCGCGCGCATCCGTTCCCCATGATCCAGCAAACGCTTTCGCAGCCGCAGGTTTTTGGGTGTGACCTCCAGCAGTTCATCGTCCGCCAAAAACTCCAGACATTGTTCCAAACTCATGCTGCGAGGCGGAATCAGGCGCAATGCGTCATCGCTGCCTGAGGCACGCATATTTGTGAGTTGCTTCTTTTTGCATACATTGACGGCAATATCTTCAGATTTGGGAGAGACACCTACGATCATGCCGGCATAAACAGGGGTGCCGGGGCCGATAAACAAAGCACCACGCTCCTGTGCATTAAATAGTCCATAGCCAACGGATTCACCTGTTTCAAAGGCAACCAGACTGCCGGTAGAGCGGCGGGACACCTCGCCTTTAAACGGAGCATAGCTGTCGAATACGGAAGCCATGATGCCTTCTCCTCTGGTGTCAGTCAAAAATTCGTTCCGATAACCGAACAGGCTGCGGGAGGGGACGAGAAATTCCAGCTTCATCCGCTTCCCGATAGGAGTCATTTCCAGCAATTCGCCTTTTCGGACCCCCATTTTTTCAATGACGGAACCAACTGCGTTTTCCGGCACGTCAACCACAAGACGTTCAATGGGCTCGCATTTTTTTCCATCTACCATTTGATACAGAACGCGGGGAGGAGATACTTGAAATTCATATCCTTCCCGGCGCATGGTTTCGATCAGGATAGACAGGTGCATTTCGCCTCGGCCGGCTACGTTGAATGCGTCGGTGGTATCAGTTTCGGAAACCCGCAGGGAAACGTCTTTCAAAGTTTCCCGCATCAGACGGTCCCGGATGTTGCGGGAGGTAACATATTTACCTTCCCGGCCGGCGAAAGGTGAGTCATTGACAGAGAAAGTCATTTCCATGGTTGGAGCAGAGATCTTCACGAAAGGAAGCGGTTCCGGGGCTTCAGCGGCACAGATGGTATCGCCGATGGTAATATCGCCGATTCCCGACAGCGCAATGATATTACCGGCGGAAGCTTCTGTGACAGCTGTACGGTTCAGCCCTTCAAATTGATAAAGGGAAACGGCTTTTGCCTTTTCCAGCGGACGACCGCTATGATAGTTGCAAACTGCAATTTCCTGGTTTTGACGCAAAGTTCCCCGTTCAATGCGGCCGATGGCGATTCGCCCTACGAATTCATTATAGTCAATGGAAGAAACCAGCATTTGAAATGGAGCATCCACATCGGCTTCCGGTGCAGGAATGTAATCTACAATGGTGTCAAACAAAGGACGCAGATCATTGCCCGTCACGTCCGGCGCGAAAGAGGCAATGCCTTGTCGGGCAGAGCAGAAGAGCATAGGCGAATCTAATTGCTCATCTGTTGCGTCTAGATCCAAAAGAAGTTCCAACACCTCATCGATTACTTCATAAATCCGTTGATCGGGACGATCGATTTTATTGATTACCACAATAACCCGATGACCAAGTTCCAACGCTCTGGAGAGAACGAAGCGTGTTTGCGGCATTGGACCTTCTGCGGCGTCCACCAGAAGAATGACCCCATTGACCATTTTCAAAATTCGTTCCACTTCACCGCCGAAATCAGCGTGGCCCGGGGTATCTACGATATTGATTTTTACGTCACCATACTGCACGGCAGTATTTTTAGCCAGGATAGTAATGCCGCGCTCCCGTTCCAGATCGTTGGAATCCATGACACGGTCAATCACCGCCTGATTTTCCCGGTATACGCCGCCTTGTTTTAACATTTCGTCTACCAAAGTGGTTTTCCCATGGTCGACATGTGCAATAATCGCTACATTGCGAAGCTGTGAACACTGCAAATTGAGGTTCCCCTTTCTATGTGTCCAGATCATAAAGTAAAGATCTGCATATCTAAATTACAAACCTATACTATACTAGAAAAATAGAGAAAAAGCAAATCTTTTTTTAATTCAAAAGGAGACGAAAATGCAGGCGATATCAAATAAATTGAGTGGCTTGCAAAAACAGGAAGGGTTTCCTATAATAAATAAACAGCGGCAAAACAAAAAAGAAATCAAATTTTTGGCTGGTATTCTGTCAGAATGAGGAGGTGCGGTTCCATTGGATCGTCAAAAAGATGCAAAACAGGCTTTAGAACGGCTGAAAAGAGGGAATGAGCAGTATTTAACACAAGAAAAAAATTCCGCTTCTCTGCGGGCGGACTGCAGAGAAACGTTAGCGCGGGAAGGGCAGAAGCCATATGCTGTGATTGTTGCCTGTTCCGATTCCCGCGTTCCGCCAGAGCATATTTTTTCAGCTGGTTTGGGAGAATTGTTTGTCATTCGAACAGCGGGGCATTTGATCGACTGGAACGCGTTGGGCAGTGTGGAATATGGCGTGAAAAGTTTGGGCGCGCCACTTGTAGTGATTTTAGGGCATACCAAATGTGGTGCCGTCAGCGCAGCTCTGTCGGGCAAAGCAAAAGGAGCAGTTTCCATGATCGCAGAACGAATTGCCCAGGGGTTGCATGGTGAAACAAATCCTTATTTGTGCGAAGTGCAGCATACAAAAAACAGTTTACATAAATTAAAAAGCATGCAAAGTATAGCACCTCTTCTCGCAACAGGTGAGGTGGTGGCAGTGGGAGCTATGTACGATATAGAAACAGGGATTGTTACCTTTTTGGAAGAAACAGAAGAATAGGAGAGCACATTTGGCAGACGGCCTGCTTTTTACAGGCCGTCTGCTTTCATATTTCCGGGGCACTGTCTGCAAAGATGAAGTTTTCTGGAAAGCAGTATCTTTCTGTTGAAACGGCACATACTAAGGCAAGGAAGAAGGGGGGATTTGGATTGCTTTTTTGGAAAAAAAGGGAAAAGGCTCCGTATCATCCGAAACAAGTGCCCAAATTTAATCTTCCGCTGACACGGGAATCCATTCAGAATGTGTTTGCGGAAGCAGGAGATTTTGTTCATCGAAAAGTTTTGCTGGGAGGCAATTCGAAATGGGCGCTGGACCTGTTTTTTATTGACGGTATGGTATCCGGCACTACCGTTAACGAATCTGTTATCCGTCCATTGGCGAATGGCGTAATGTACGACAGCGAGGCATCGCCGTCCCAAGTGATTCGGAACCTGCGGGAAGGCGGTGTCTACAATGGAACCGTCCAAACGCGGACTACTGTGGACGAAGTGGTGTTTGATTTGGTCAATGGCTTTTGTGTTTTGTTGGTGGAAAAGCAGAAAGTGGCATTGTCTTTTGAAACCAAAACGAATGAAAAACGTTCGGTTTCCGAACCAACAGTAGAAAATGTAATGAAAGGTGCAAAAGATGCATTGGTGGAAACACTGCGGACAAATACATCCCTGGTGCGCCGTCATTTGCGAACTCCGGATTTACAAATTCGGGAATATCTGATAGGGCGTCAGACCTACACAAAAGTGGCAGTAATTTCCATTGGGGGTCTGACCAATGAAGCGTTGGTTCAAACCGTGTTGGAGCGACTCAAAGCGATGGATGTGGATGGGGCATTGTCCGGAGCAGTGTTGGAAGAATATTTGACGCAAAATATAAAGACGCCGTTTCCATTGATGCTGTACACGGAGCGGACAGATCGGTTTGCTGCTGGTTTGCTGGAAGGAAGAGTAGGTGTTTTGGTGGATGGCCTTCCTATTGGTTACCTGCTGCCCAGCACGTTGGCTCACTTTATGATTGCACCGGATGATCGGGAAAATAATTATATGCAGGCGACCATGATCCGTGTTGTGCGATATATTGCTCTTTGGATCAATATTCTCGTGCCGGGATTTTATATTGCAGTTTCTACTTTTCACCAGGAAATGATTCCCACGGCTCTGATGCACTCTATTATTGAAAGCAAACAAAATGTCCCGTTTCCGACTGTATTTGAGGTGCTTGGACTTTTATTGGCATTTGAAATTTTACAGGAGGCAGGGCTGCGCCTGCCCAATGTGATTGGACAAACCGTCAGTATCATTGGCGGATTAGTGGTGGGGCAGTCGGCAGTGGAGGCGAAGATTCTTTCGCCGGTAATTATTATTGTGGTTGCAGTGACCGGCATTGCGGGATATACCATTCCAAATCGAGATTTTGCAGGCGCTGTTCGGATCTGGCGGTTTCTGATCGCGTTTGCCTCCGCAGTGCTGGGACTATTTGGGACGGCTACCGCCGGATTGGCGTTGGTGTATCATTTGGCCCAACTGGAAAGTTTCGGAGTGCCTTACCTCTCCCCTTTTACAGCTAAAGAAGCAGGCAGTAATGACGGGAACGGAGCAGTCCGTCCACCGCTGAAAGATACGAAATATCGAGAGGCGGATTTGCGGCCGCGCAACATCAGACGCCGGAAGTGAGAAAATGAAGAGAACGTATTGGAAAATTGGATTAATTCTCCTGGTCTTGGCGCTATGTATCAGCGAAGGGAGCCGGACCCTTGTGAGGGCAAGAGAGATCGATCAATTGGAACTGGTCACCTCGTTGGGGATAGATGTGAGCCCAGACGAACCAGGATTGCTGGACGTAATGGCATTGGGCAGCGAAAGCGGTGGCGACCGGCCCGTGACCATGCAGACAGAACAGCAGACTTTGGCGCAGGCAGTCAACGAACTGCGTGTTTTGCCGCATGACAAATTGTTTTTTGGTCACACAGAACAATTGATTTTAGGAGAAGAAGCAGCAAAACAGGATTTGGGGCAACATCTGGATTTTATTGCACGAGATATTTCCATGCGCCTCGATGTGGAGATTTATGTGGCTAAGCACGGGAAGGCGAGTGATTTGATCCAGGCTGCCACGGATCAAATGCAAAGCACTTTTGATTATTTAAAAAGTGCAGAGGAAGACATGCTAATCTTACCGGTTTCTTATCCTTTTAGCGGTTGGGAAGTGTTACAGCAGTTGTTGGCGACAGATGGGTGTGCCCTGGTTTCCGCGGTGACGATGGAATCGCAAAAAAAACCGGTCGAAAACAGCCAGAAGGAACAAAAAGGAAACGATCAAAGCAACCAGGAGAAAGAAAAACAAAAACAGATAGGGGGAATAGCTGGCAGTGGCCAGGGCTCCGCAATGGGAGCAGTACAGGACGAAAACAGTATTTTCATTCAGGTCCCGAAGCTGGATGGATATGCCGTATTCCGAGATTATAAGTTGGTGGATTATATTACTGCGGAGGATGCCGCAGGGGTGAATCTCATTTTGAATAAACTGCACGATGATATTGTCGTAGTGGATGCTCCGGGCGGCGGCACGGTTGCTTTGGCAGTGACTCGCGGCAAAACGGGAATTCGGCCGCAATTTGAAAAGGGAAAACTTCAAAAGGTCATTTGTTCCCTTTCTATTTCGGCAGATATCAATGAAGTGCGAGGAGCCCGGCAAATCACGCAGCCGGTTGTAGTGAAGCATTTGGAAGAGCAGCTTCGTATGCGGGAAGTGGAGCGTGTGGAAAAAACGATTTCCAAAGCACAGCAGCTGCGGGCGGATTATCTGGGAATCGGGAAGAAAATTGAATGTGCTGCGCCTGCACAATGGAGGAAAATCAAAGATCAATGGAAGACATTATTTCCCATCGTTCCGTTTCAGGTAGAAGCAGAAGTGAAGATTGATCAAACTTATGACCTGAATTGTCCTGTTGAGCGGGCTACTGCGGCTGAAAGGAAGACGCAGTGATGGTATTCATTTACTTTATTGTTTTACTGGTTTTTCTGAGAACAGATTGGAGATATTTGTCTGGAGCCAAAAGAGAAAAGATATTATATATATGTCTTGCGGCGGCCGCAGCCGCAGCCGGTGTACTTTTAAAAATTGTTCCCACAAATTTCGGTTTAGTGGGGTAAAAGGAGGAATGTACTGTGGGAGAGAGCGTGGATCACGTTTCCATGCGGCAGATACTGAGGATCTTTTTTGTCGGAATTTTATCACTTATTATTAAAGTTATTCCAAGACAAACAACAGAATTGTCCGGGAAGGGAACCTGGGTTGCTGCCTTGCTCGCAGTGCCTTCCATCTTGTTTTTGCTTTGGATTTTGCACCTCCTGCTGCGGCATGCAAAAGGAAAACATCTGGGAGAAATTTATTGTGATATTTTTGGCACGATAGGCGGGAAAATTCTTACTGCAATTTATTTTCTCTGGGCCGTTATGATGATGTGTATCATAGCGCGGGATTACGGAGACCGTTTTTTGGCCACAACATATCAAAATGAAGTGCTTGCAATTTTTATTGCTATTTTACTGGTATTGGTCTTTATCACTGCAAGAGGGAGTCTGCGTGCGTTTGGCAGAGTGGGGGAATTATGTTTTACCATCTTATTGACTGTGATAATCCTGGTGATTTTATTTTCCGCCTCCAAAGCAAATACAGACCTGCAGAGAGTAGTTGCACTTGCCCCGGAAGATATCTTGGCTGCAGTACCTTCTGTATTTCCGTATCTTAGTATGATGGGGCTTGCCACATATAGTGGATTTTTATGGTCCAGTATTCAACTGGGAATTCAAGAAAATCGCAAATTGATTATTCGATGGGTATTTATGTTTGCGCTGCTGCTTGCGGTGCTGCAGATTGCAATTTTAAGCACAATGGGGATTGAATTAGTGCCGCATTTACAGTTTCCACTGTTTTATTTGATTAAAAACATTACAGTGTTTGGCGTGTTTGAGCGATTGGAATCTGTGATTATTGCACTTTGGGTGGCTACAGACTACATTTTTATGAGCCTCTTGGCTATTTTGTGCGTAAATATTTTAAAATTTCTTTTTCGGCTTGAAAAGACGAAAGAGTTGGTTGGTCCGCTTTTACTTCTTGTTTTTGCTGGCAGCTTGTTAATTACATCCAGCAGTTTTGCACTGGAAATATTTACAAAAACAGTGGTACGGGCGGGAAATATTATTTTATGTTTCGGTATCCCGATTTTGGCCGCAGTAACAGGGAAGCTTCGCCGAGTTATCTGAAGCGGTCTGTTTTGCGAGCTTGACGGAGAGGATGTTTTATGCTTCAATGCTTACGAACGGCAAGCGCTGTATTACAAAAGAAATGGAGAGGTATTTATGACCATTTTGTGTTATCCCAATTGCACCACTTGCAAAAAAGCACAGGCCTTTTTGCAAGAGCGTAAGATGAATGTTTCAGTTCGTAATATAAAAGAACAGAATCCAACGTATGAAGAACTGAAAGAATGGCAGAAAAAAAGCAATTTGCCATGGAAACGTTTTTTTAATACCAGTGGCGGAGCATATCGGGCACTTGGATTGAAAGACCGTCTGCCGAAAATGAGCGAAGAAGAGCAGGCCGAGCTTTTGGCCAGTGACGGGATGTTGGTAAAGCGTCCGATTTTGCTTTTGGAGGACGCCGTTTTAGTGGGATTCCGCCCTGCGGAATGGGAGCAGGCACTCAAATAAAAACATGAAAAAATGACGCAGCATTTTCAGGAGGAAATGTTCTCTTTTTAGATGTCATTTGTTTTTAAACAAATATTATTTTTCTGCAAAAATGCAATGACTTGGTCAGCAATTTGATAGACTTGGTCAAAAGAAATACTGGGATGATAAAGCGCCTCTAACGTGTCGTGAAGCTGTTTGGCTTCCGAAAAAGCAGCAATAGCGTCCAGCATAAGGGTGCGGGACATTTTTTTGGCAAAACGCAGCCTGGTTCGATTGTCTTTCAGCCAGTCTGACTTCACCAAATGGTCAAAACGCAATTTGCGCACAGCCTCTTCCTCGTATGAAGCAAGAGACGTAGAAGTCACAAACGCCAAAGAAAGTTCGGGGATCAACAGATGTTCCAGCCGATCCGGCGCCAGCGGACAGGGGCAGGAAATTACCTCATATCCGGAGGAAAGCGCTTTGTCCTGCAGGAAAAGAAGCCATGGGTGAGCCAATCCATATGGATCCACGCAAACGTAAATCCGCTTGCAGAGTGTGTTTACAGTATCAAAGCGGCAAAGATAACCTTGACAGGTAATCCCACCCAAGAACCGCTTTGAAAGTTTGCCGGATGGACGTTCGGAAGAAGGCTTCTTGATCTCTCTTGCAGCAATGGTGTGGATGCGTTTTTTCATTTTTTCAGCAGCGGCTGAAGAAAGAGACGAAGGAGGAAGAGGGTCAGTCATTTGCTGTGCGGCAGATAAAATACGGTAGGCCCGCCGGTATTGTGCGCTGCATGCATCAGTCAAGGCACAAATTTCAGATGCTTTATGCAGAAGCAGTTCCGTCTGACAGCAGGTCCCCAAATTAAGATATGTATCTAAAACACCGGGGTAACGAGGCTCTATTACATGCGGCGATGTACCATCTGCGATAACAACATGTAGGGTGGGGAAACGGACGGCATCAATAGAGTCTGGATCACCGGAACAGTGGATATATTCCACAGGCTCTGAGAGGGCATCTGCTACATAACGCATGAGAGATGATTTTCCGCAGCCAGGGCTTCCTTTCAAAACGAAAACAAAATCGTGAGAATCTTTTGTCATGAGTTGATCATAAAGAGAATAAAATCCATTGGGCGTGTTTGCACCAAGAAAAAAGTGAGTGGCATCAGGGTTCATATAACTCTCCTCCGTTTTAGATAATTTTTTTAAGATAATTTCATAAGGGAAAGCAAACTGGTTTCTGCTACAATGTATGTTACACAGAAGAATTGGTTCACTTTCCGAAAAGAAAGCTGAAATTTCTCCTTGTGAAAAGAGGTGAGATTTTCATCTTGAGAAAGAAAAGGAACTGGGCATTTTGATGAAAAAGTGAAAAGAGTATTTATGCAAAGTGCGCGAAAAACAGGTTAAAAAAAAAGGAAAGTATAGAAAAAAGTTTACATTTCTGAACAAATATGCCCGTTTGTATAATTACAAACCAAATAGAATATTGTATAATGACAAAGACAAAGAACCTTGCGACATGGTTCGGCGAAGAAAAAGGAAAATTGCACACAGGTTTTGAAATCGCGCAAATTGGCGTTGGAGGTTTCGGGTACATTAGATAACCTGGGGCGTTTTCCGAGAGAGGAGGGGAGCTTGCAGCGTACGCGCTCGTTTTGTTTTTTTAAAGAATAAAACGAAATGTGAAGGAGATATGACCGGTGTAGCGCTGGAGTCATTTTATGGTTTCACGTTCTGCACAAAAGAACTGGCAATGCAAAAATTCTCATCTATTCCTCCACGGTCTGAAGGCAGAAGCCATAAAGTCTATAAGAGGAATGGAGAATTATCATTTGTCGTCAGATTCTCCGGCACGGAAGTGAGTTTCATGCAGAAGATATTGTAAAATCAGGGGAATATCAATCTGGCAGATTGCCGGGATACTGTATGAAAGCTGTGCAAACATATAGAACCAACTGCTCCAACGCCTCTGACGTTTTACTGTTTTAATAATCTGACGAAGATTTTAAAAGACAGTAAAAAATGGAGTCTCTTTCATTGAGTTCCGTACGTCGAAGAGAATATCTTGTCGCCTATGCCGTTTTGCGGAGTAGAGATGATCTCTTATGTCAAATCTTTTCGTTTTTTAACAGGAAGATTTGAAAACTGACGAATCAGATTTTTTGGTTCTTTCTAAGGTCATTCCTTAAAGGGAACGACCCAGTTGTGTATCGCGCAGGGGCGCTGATATACGGGCGGAAACAAGGAAAGAACAACTGTGATGTGCAACCTGTAAACATCATATTTCTAATCGGCCAGACGGCCAAAAATATTTAGAAAGTTGAGGTGCTTCACCGTGATTAGCAACATATATCTCGCGGAATTTTTGGGCGCAGCCTTCCTGGTTTTCTTAGGCGATGGCGTTGTTGCAAACTGCTTGCTCAACAAGTCTGCTTTTAAAGCTGTTGATCCACCCGTCTTCATCACCCTTGGTTGGGGTCTTGCACTGGCACTGCCCGTATGTTTGTTTGCAAACATTTCCGGCGCACATTTGAACCCGTCCTTGAGTATTGGCTTGGCAATTACCGGTCAGATGGATTGGGGCGTATGCTGGGGCTATGTTCTGGCTCAGATGCTGGGCGGTTTCGTTGGCGCAGTCTTTATGTGGATTGCTTTCCTGGATCAGTTCGATGGAACAGACGATCCTGGCACCATCAAAGCCTGCTTCTGCACAGCACCTGCTGTTCGCAACTATCCTGTCAACCTGATTGAAGAAATCCTCATCACCTTCTCCCTTGTATTCATCGTTCTGGGCTTCGGCAACGCTGGCATGGGTTATGGTGTCAACTATGTACTCGTATTCTTCCTGCTGACCAGCATTGGTATGTCTTTCGGTGGTATCACGGCTTACGGCCTGAACCCCTGCAGAGACTTGGCTCCGAGAATTGCACACGCTATCCTGCCCATCAAGGGTAAGGGTAAGTCCGACTGGGCATATTCTTGGGTACCCGTTGTTGGTTCTCTCATCGGAGCAATCCTGGGTGCTTGGATCTTCAAAATTTTCCCGTGGTAAGTTGCCATCTTTCATTCATAATATGATTACATTAAACAGGAGCGGACATTGTCCGCTCCTGTTTTCTATGAGTGCAAATCGCAGAGGAATTGCCAGGCATATTCGAATTTCTACTTTCTTTTTTTTAGATAAACTGGTAAAATAAATGATAGTTAGGAAAGTGTCAAGATTTGTTTTTTGATGGTTAAATGAGTTGGCCTGATGCGGCACGAACAACAAATTATCATAGAGAAGTGAGGCAGGACATGGAAAAGCAATTTATTTTATCTTGTGAATCTACAGTGGATCTCCCTTATTCTTATGTC
>JAFOJR010000126.1 GCA_017420125.1 Oscillospiraceae bacterium
CGCAGGGTACGAAGATTTTACCGACAAGGACAAGATTACTCATAAGCAAGCTGTCCAGACGTTGGTAGAATTGAACATTATCAATGGTAAAGAAGACGGAAGCTACTATGATCCGCAGGGAACGCTGACCCGTGCAGAAGCTGCCAAACTGGTTTGCGTCGTTCTGAACGGCGGCAAGGAACCCGTTCTGGGCGACCCCGACTCTGTAAGCTACAAGGACACCAAGGGCACTTGGGCTGCAGCTTACATTGAATATGTATCCAGCCTGGGTATTGTTGCCGGCGACGGCCAGGGTTACTTCAAGCCCACCGACACCGTTACCGCCAGCCAGCTGGCAAAGATGCTGTTGGTTGCAATCGGCTATGATGCAGAGTTCGAAGGCATGGTAGGCAGCCAGTGGCAAAGCAAGACCGACGCTCTGGCAAACCGCAACAACCTGTATGCAGAGCTGGACGGCCTGGTTACCAGCAATCCTCTGAACCGTGACGATGCAGCCCAGATCATCTACAATGCTATGGACGCATTGCTGGTTCGTTATCAGTCCGCTGGTGAAAACGGCGCTGTCGGCACCGTTGCTGATCCCACCAACGAAACCGTTCTCAGCCGTTACTTCAACACTGACACCGTTGTCGGCGTTGTTGTTGCAAACGACATTTTCGCAGTAGACGGCACCAAGGCTCCCACCGACAAGATCAAGGTTGAAGTCCGCACCGTTAACAGCGAAAACGATGGCGGCCTCATCACTTTGCCGGTTGATGTAGACAACGATCTGGTTGGCCAGGAAGTCACTGTCTACGTGAAGAACCTGGGCAAGACCACCCAGACCGTGATCGGCGGCGTGGTTCCCACTGAAAAGAACGTTATTGTTATTACTACCGAAGCTCTGAAGGATAACAAGAAGGTTGACGATTTCCTGAAGAAGAGCGACCTGAGCATCGATAACGCTGCTCTGATCTGGAACGGCGTGATTGATACTTATGACGACATCTACAATGATGCTCTGCTGAACGAATTCGGCGGCATGGAACGCAAGCTCATCGACAACAACGATGACGGCGATGCAGACTATGTCCTTGTTCTGGAAAAGACCCTGACGAAGGTCACCGCTTATGACACCAAGAACGAAAACCTGAAGCTGGACGGCAGTGACGAAAAGATCGCCTTTGAAGATACCGAAATCACCGGTACCATCGCAAAGAACGATTATGTCCTGGCAGTTGACTTCAACGGCCTCCTCTACATTGAAAAGGCAGAAACCGTGAACGGTAAAGTTGAGAAGGTTAACACCACCAACTACAACATCACGGTGGATGGCAAGGACTATGCAATGTCCTGGCTGGACGAAGCAACCGATCTGGATTGGTCTTATCCCAGCGCTGCTCTGATCAATAAGACCTATGACTTCTATCTGGACAACGACGGCAACGTCATTGCATGGGGCAAGCCCATCGGCGCTGCAAGAGAGTACGGTCTGGTTATCGCTGCCGGCTCCGAAGCAGACATCCTGCACAACAGCAGCTCCGCTGTGAAGATGGTACTGGCTGACGGCTCCCAGAAGGTATTCTATGTTGACCTGAAGGCAACCGCGGACAATATCAACGACACATTTGATGCAGACATTACCGAAGATGAAGTTGCAGAATTCATTGATGAAATGGGTTATTTCGTGGGCGACGAACTCTATGGCTTCCTCGTTGCTTACACCCTGAACGACGATGGCACCATCACGCTGAACACCGGCGACAATGACAGCTGGATGCTGATGATGGATCCCGAAGGTGAAGACGGCAACGGCGAATATGCAACCCGCACCAACAGCACCTATACCGACGGTCCTATCTCCGCACTGGCAAGCAACAGCACCATCTACTTCTTCTACAACACCGAAACGGAAGAATACAGCGTTATCAGCGGCATCGGCAAGCTGCCGTTGAAGGATGACGAAACTCTGGTTCGCCAGGTTGCCGCTGCTGATGATGACGGCAGCATCATCGCAGAAGCTGCATTCATCTGCGGCGTTGTTGAAACCGAAGGCGACTATGCATACGTATTAGACGGCTACACCATCAACGCTGACAAGGATCTGGAATACACTGTCATCAAGGCAGACGCTTCCACCGATACCATCGTGGTCGATAAGAACAATGCGATTGAAGAAGGCCTGTATAAGCTGGTCAACATCAATGACAAGACCGAAGCAAGAGAAGACGAACACATCCAGAGCGGTATTGTCACTCAGATCAGTGGCGACGGCTCCACCATGGTCACCGATGGCGGCAACTTCACCATTGCTTCCGATGTGAAGGTGGTTGACATCACCGATACCGATGCTCCCGCAGCAATCGAGATCACTGATGTCGCTGCAGGCAATGCAATCTTCTTCATCACAGATGATGACGGCCTGATCACCACCATCTTTGTGAACACTGACGCTGCTGACGAAGGTACGGTCGAACCCGAACCGACCGAACTCCCTGAACCTCCTGTTCCGACCGCAGTACCCGCTGACCCTGTTCCGACCGATGAGCCCACTCCAGAGCCCTCCGATGAGACTCCTACTATTACCCCCAACGACTATTAATCCCGAACCCTAAGGGATAACAGTGATTCAGTTCACAAGAATCCAATGCTTATAAAAGCTGGATGACACATCGTTGAATGTGCTCCCAATGGGAGATGGCCGCCCCGCAGATGCGGGGCGGCCGTTTTTTACAGCAGTTTCACCCGGGGTTGACAAAAAAACCAAATTCACGCTATCATATCAATAAAGCATCAAAGGAGGCGATCATGTGGGACGTGGAAAACGAATCTTTTCTCTGGCGTTGGGACTGGCCCTTTTGCTGGGGCTTCTGGCCATTGGCGCCAGTGCGGGATATGATGAATTCACGGACAAGAACAAAATTACCCATCCGGATGCCGTTAAGCTGCTGGTGGAACTGCATGTGGTGGCAGGCAAAGAAGACGGCAGCTTTTTTGACCCGCAGGGAACGCTGACCCGCGCCGAAGCCGCAAAGCTGATCTGCGTAGTGCTCAGCGGCGGGGCGGAGCCCACGCTGGGAAGCACAGATCAATTGAGCTACAGCGACACGAAAAACACATGGGGCGCTGCGTATATTGAATATGTGACCGCACGGGGGATTGTGGCCGGTGACGGACATGGCCATTTTCGCCCCAACGACATGGTGACAGGAACCCAACTGGCAAAAATGCTTTTGGTGGCTTTGGGATATGATGCAAAGACCGAAGGGATGGTAGGCAGCCAGTGGAGCAGCAAGATCGACGCACTGGCCCAAAAAAATGGTTTGTATAACGGCCTGAATGCCAAGGACTTCAGCAAGCCCCTGAGCCGGGACGATGCCGCGCTGATGGTTTATCACGCACTGTTTACCAACACCGTACAGTATTCTGCTTCAGGTGTGGCAAGAACAGGGAAAACCGGGTTAAATCAATATTTCCAAATGGATCTTCTCACCGGAGTCGTGGTTGCCAACGACGTTTTCACTCTTTCGGCAGGAACGACAACGGCGGCGCCCGCGGGAAAGAGCAAACTGTTTATCCGAACCCGCAATCTGGGGACAGAAGGCACCATCCTCTGGTATGAAGGCAACACTGTTACTTTGCCGCTGGACTGTGAAAACAGCTGGGTGGGTCAGGAAATACAGGTGCTGGTGAAAAATCTGGGCGGAAACAGTCCATCCGTTTACGGCACCGCGGTTTTGACCGGACGGAATAAACAGGTGTCCACCGCAGATGCGTTGACCGCCGACGGCGTGACCCAATTGCTCAGCCAGGCAGGACTGCGTTTTGCAGACGCTGTGGTAGTGGCGGAAAACGGACGGGTAACAGGCGTCCAAACGGTGAAGAAAGCCCAATCTTCCTTCCAGGAAAAGCTGGGCGGCGTACAGCGCCGGGCCATTGACAACAACGGAGACGGAATTGTCGACTGTGTTTTGCGGACGCAGCCGGTTTTGAGCAGAGTGTCAAGCGTTGAAAGAGATCAGAGCGTTTCTGTTGAAGGCTTTGGCACCATTGCAGCGGAAAATCTTTCTCTGGCAGGCAGTGTCGCTCCCAACGACATGGTGCTGCTTTACCGGTATGGCCCCTCTATGATCTATCTCGAAAAGGCGAAAACCGTAACAGGGACGATCTCGGCTTACCAATCGTCCAGCAGTTCTATGACCATTGGCGGAAAATCGTATGCCCAGTCTGCCCTGCTCTGCATCGCCGAGGGGATGGCGGCAGCAGTGCCCAGTGAAAATCTGGTGGGCACGAGGCATCTCTTCTATCTGGATGCCCAGAACAATCTGATTGCGTATGACCCGCTGGAAGAATTCCCGGTGGTTCCGGAGCCTGTGGCCGAAGGGTACGGGCTGGTTCTGAGCGCCAATGTGACAGCGGCAGGGACCGGCGTGAAAGGCACCGTTTCGCTTCTGACGGAAAGTGGGAATCAGAAAACTTACACTGTCACCGCATGGGAAGGCCTGGCTGCTTCCGCACAGAATCTGCAGGGCAGCATTGTGGCATATCAGGCAGATGCCGGCGGGAACGCCATTCTCGTGTCCACACAGGCAGACGGCACTCACAATTTGCAGGAACAGGCAGTCAGCAGCAACAGCAGCTATGCGCAGGATGGCTGTTCCATTGTTCCCGGCAACAACACGATTTATTTCTTCCAAAACGGGAAAAACACCTGGGTGGTTACAGGTGTTCAAAATCTTCCTGCCGCCGCGGGAAGCACGATCCGCGAAGTGGCCTATGCGGAAGAAAACGGGAAATACATTGCCTTGGCGGCGCGTGTGGAAAGCGGATCGGCGCAGGCAAATGATTATGTCTATGTTTTGAAAGGGCCGATTACCGTCAACCCGACGGGCGTGACAGAATATGTTTATTATGTTACGTACGGCAAGGACAAAACCGGCATGATTGACACCATCTTCAGCCGCAAGTCATATAGCCAGACAGGACTGTATCACCAGTCAGGGACTGCAAAGAACGCTGTTTTGACAAAAGATACTTTGATTCAAAGCGGCACCATCCAGCAGATTTCCGCCGGCGGCACAGCGTTGAAATTAAACGGACAAACCTATTCCGTGACAAGCAATGCGGTCGTATTGGATGTGATGGACGTTGAGATGCCCAGCATCATCCAGTGGGAAGATCTGCGGGTAGGAGACCAGATTTCCGTTGGGCTGAACCAAAGCGGCGCAATACAGGAAATTTACCTGGTGAACGGATAAAGACCTTTTGCTGCATCGCAGCGGATAAAAAAACAGACGGACAATCTTCCTAACTTGTGGATTGTCCGTCTGTTTTTGTCTTATCGGATTCCGGAGGGGTGTTTGCCTCCTCGTCTACTTGATCTGCCAGTGCAAGATCCTCTTTGCTTAAATTGCCCCGGCGGAAGGCGGCCCATAAGTCCGGCCGCCGCTGCCGCGTGCGGCGCATGGATTCTTTCCGACGCCATTTGGCCACATTGACATGATGACCGGAAAGAAGGATGCCGGGAACCTGCCGGTCATGCCAGATTTCCGGACGGGAATACTGCGGATGCTCCAACAGCCCGTCCCAGTGGCTTTCTCCGGTGAAACAGTCCTCACACCGCAGAACGCCGGGTACCAGGCGGCATACGGCGTCTGCCACAGCCATGGCAGGGATTTCACCGCCGGTGAGGACGAAATCGCCGATGGAGAGCTCTTCGTCCACACATTCCTCCAAAAAGCGTTCGTCCACACCCTCATAATGACCGCAGACCAGAAGCAGACGGCCGTATTCTTTCAGGCGCTTGGCGTCCGCCTGGCGAAAGACCCGGCCGGCAGGGGACATATAAATGGTGTGGACATGCTGACCGGCGCTGTCCTGGATGTGCTTCCAGCAGTGATACAGGGGGTCGGCCTGCATCACCATGCCTACGCCGCCGCCATAGGGATAGTCGTCCACCTGTTTTTGTTTATTGCGGGTATAATCCCGAATCTGATGACATTCGATGCGGATATAGCCGCGTTCCTGCGCTCTGCCCAAAATACTCTCACAGAGCATATCCCCTACCACATCAGGGAAAAGGGTCATAATATCAATTCTCATTCGTCTACAGCCAGCCCCTCAATTAAATGAACCGTCATGCGGCCCTGCTCCAGATCCACTGTCTCCACAAAGCCGCCGCGGGCAGGGATGAGATAGGACCGCTCCCCTTTCACGGAATATACGTCACCGGCGGGGAGGGGGAACACTTCCACCAGTTTGCCGATGGATTCTCCGGTTTCGGCATCGTACACGGTGAGCCCCACCAGGTCGGCAATAAAATACTGTCCTTCGGGCAGCTGGATATTGCTGCGGTCCACATAAATGGTTTTCCCCCGCATACGGGCTGCGTCGTCCACCGTTTCCACACCCGCCAGCCGGGCCAGGAGACAATTTTTATGCACCCGGCTGCTGACAACGGGAACGGGAGTATGATCGATGTAAAATGCGTCGAATTGCTGTAAAAATGCCGCACTGTCGCAAAAAGACTGGATTTTCACCTCGCCCTGGATGCCATGGGTATTGACGATCCGGCCGGCTTCTAACAATGGTTTCCTGCTCATAGAATTCTCCTGTTTTGGATGAAATAAAAAATAGGGAAAATGGCAAGAAGTCCACTGAATCATTCAGTGGACTTTTCAAATGCGTTACAGGTCTACAATTTCTACAGAGACCTTTTGATTGGAACGCTGCGCCATGGAGCGGATGATGGTGCGGATCTCCCGGGCGATTCTGCCCTGGCGGCCGATGACTTTGCCCATATCCTCAGAGGCAACGTGCAGTTCCAGCATGGTTTCGCCATCCCGCTGGGTTTCCGTAACGGAAACGGCGTCGGGATTGTCCACCAGATGCTTGGCAATATAAATCAAAAGCTCTTTCATACGCGTGCCATGCCTCCTTACAGTGCGCCTGCTTTTTTCAGCAGAGCCTTCACAGTGTCGGTGGGCTGTGCGCCGGTTTTGATCCAAGCCTGTGCCCGCTCTGCGTCAATTTTGATTTCAGCAGGATCCGTCAAAGGATTGTAAGTTCCGATCTCTTCGATGAAGCGGCCATCTCTGGGATAACGGGAATCTGCAACGACGATTCGATAAAAGGGAGATTTCTTTGCGCCCATTCTCCGCAATCTGATTTTTACCATGTTGTTTCACCTCCAGAAAGTAAAGTTATATCTGCAGGAGCGATGCTCCGTACATGCAACGTAATGTTTGCTTAAAAAGGAAGTCCGCCGCCGGGCATCCCCGGCATCCCGGGCATTCCGGACATCCCGCCGGGCATTCCCTTCATCCCCTTGAATTTGTTTCGCATGCTGCGGGGCAGTTTTGAACCGGAGAACTGCCGGGTCAGTGCCTGCATCATCTCAAACTGTTTCAAAAGGCGGTTGATATCCACCACGGAAGTGCCGCTGCCGGCAGCGATGCGCTTTTTCCGGCTGTTGTTTAACAGGGAAGGGTTTTCCCGCTCTTCCGGTGTCATGGAAAGGATGATGGCTTCCGTCCGGGACAGGGCCTTTTCGTCCGGCGCGCCGGCACCTTTCAGCGCCTTTGCATTGACGCCGGGCAGCATGCCGGCGATGTCGGAAAGAGAACCCATATTGCGCAATTGGGACATTTGTTCATATAAA
>JAFOJR010000127.1 GCA_017420125.1 Oscillospiraceae bacterium
CGGCCGCCCCTGCAGGGGGTTCCTGCGCTCCGCAAGAGGCCAGTATCACACAAAGCAGCAACAGCAGCGCGCTCCAGCGTATTTTCCGTTTCATTTGTCGCCTCCATTTTCTTTCCCCATCATTATAAGGGGAAAAATAAACACAGAATACGAAGTGTTTTATCCATCGCAGCGTTCTGCGACAGGTAAATTTTATTTCGTACCAAAAATACGATCGCCTGCATCCCCCAGGCCGGGAACAATATAGCCGTGTTCGTCTAAACCCTGGTCTACTTGTGCACAATAGATTTCAACGTCCGGGTGATCCGCAGATACCCGTTCAATGCCTTCGGGAGCGGCAATAATACTCATCAATTTAATGCTTCGGCATTCGTAATTTTTCATAAACTGAATAGCAGCAGAAGCAGAGCCCCCAGTGGCCAGCATAGGGTCCAATACGATCACTTCACGGTCACTGATATCATTGGGCATTTTGCAATAATATTCCACTGGCTGCAATGTATCCGGGTCGCGGTAGAGCCCAATGTGTCCTACTTTTGCTGAAGGAATTAAGTTTAAAATACCGTCCACCATGCCCAAACCGGCCCGTAAAATCGGAACGATTGCCAACGTCTTTCCGGAAAGCACCTTCGTCTTTGCCATACAGATGGGTGTTTCAATCTCCACTTCTTCCAGCGGCAGGCTGCGGGTAGCTTCATAGCACATTAACCCTGCAATTTCCGACACAATCTGCCGAAAATCTTTAACGCCGGTTCTTTTATCCCGTAACATAGACACTTTGTGCTGCAGCAGCGGATGTTCCAATACATGTACTTTATCGCTCTTAAAATCCATTCTTTACCCATCCCTTTCCTTTATCTGCTCTTTTTTTTGTTCTCGTTCCTGTCGCTCTCGCTCCGCCTGGGAAAGGCGCAGGTAAGAAGGCTGAAGCTGCTCTGGAGAAACCAACTGCCCTGCCTCGGCCATAGCCTGTGCTGCACAGGCCACACCCCACGCCGTCTGCATTTGCAGATGCGCAGGCAAAAGTTCCAGATGTATCCCCTGTTCTTTGGCATAATTATAACACAACTGGGCACCGTCTCCAATGAGAATCTTTCGCCCCTGTATCTGCTTCAGTTCCTCCAACCATTCTGGCAGCCCGATGGCTCTGTCGGCACACAGGCGTCTGATCGTTCTGTTTTCACAGAAGAAAATCCCGCTGTATATCTGGCTGCGTCTTGCGTCCATAACCGGGCAAATCACAGCACCCTCCATATGCGACAACGTGTGTGCCATCGCTTCCAGCGTAGACACACCGCAGCACAGCATATCCCCCTGCCAAGCCAATCCCTTGGCAATGGAAATTCCGATGCGCAATCCTGTAAATGATCCTGGACCGGCCGCTACAGCAATGACATCTATATCCTGCAAACGCCAATCACAGTTTTTCAGCATATCCTCCAACATAGGTAAAATCGTGCGACTGTGTGTCTGCCGGTTATTTTGCACATACTGGGCAATCAATGCACCGTCCTTTGCAATTGCCACAGACGCCGCCAATGCAGAAGATTCAATGGCCAAAATGTTCAAATTCTTTTCCTCCGCCCTCTATGATAACCACTCGTTCCTGTTCTGTTTCCCCCCGCATCATAGATATGCGGACGCAGTCTGAAAAAAAAGTCGGCGCCCGCTCGCTCCATTCCACCGCACAGACGCCGTTTCGGTTTAAATAGTCCTCCCAACCGATTTCATACAATTCTTCTTCATCGCTTAGACGGTACAGATCAAAATGGAACAGTGGAAGTCGTCCGCTGTGGTATTCATTCACAATGGTAAATGTTGGGCTGGTGATCGGCTCTTTCACGCCAAGCCCTGCAGCAATCCCTTGAATCAAGGTGGTTTTCCCAGCACCCAAGTCGCCGAAAAAAGCAATCACTGTCCCCGGTGAAAGAGAACAGGCAATTTCTCGCCCCAATGCTTCTGTCTCTTCTCTGCTGGCAGAGCGAATCTCCATCTGTACACTTCCTTGCTTCTCTTATTTGATTGTTTGATTGTATCATAAACGCCTTGAACATGCAATCCCCCTGCCGCAGAGGAAACACGCCCCTTTCTTGTTTTCGCCTTTACTATTCCAAAGAAAAATGATACACTTATTATTACCTTTTCTACTTGATTCTTTATCTCATCAGGAGGTGATTTTTCCCATTGAAATCCTCTCTTCGTATCCGCCGCGGGCCCGACCGAGGAGATATCCTTTTGCTGGTTCTCTGTATTGTCGCCTCGATTTATGGATTGGTTCTCATTGCAAGTGCGTCTAATTATCGGAATAATTTCCGATTTCTGATCATCCAGTCCGTTGCGCTTGTCCTTGGCGTTTTGTTATACCTTCTTTGTTCTAAAATCGACATCCAGCTCCTGACGGAAAAATGGGTCTGGATTTTAATTTTGAATGTTCTGCTTATCTGCTCTTTGATTTTCTTAGGAGTGGACGGCGGCTCCGGAAATAAAAGTTGGATTCGTTTTTCCGGCCTCCCGATTGGCATTCAGCCAGCAGAAATTGCAAAGGTTACCTTTGCCCTTCTGCTGGCACGTCAAATGACTGCAATGAAAAAGGGGAACATCAGTAAATTCTCCTCTATTTTGAAGCTGCTGCTTCATTTGGGGTTTATGTGCGGTCTGATTCTGGTGGTTTCTGGTGACGCCGGCATGACGCTGGCCTACATTTTTCTGTTTTTGGTAATGGCTTTTTCCGCAGGTGTCAAACTTCGCTGGTTCCTTCTGGGAGGCGGCGCCTCTGCCGCCGGTTTTCTCTTCCTCTGGTATCGTACTTCATTCATTAAAGAATACTGGAAAAACCGTATTCGGATTCTGTTCGACCACAGTCTGGACCCTCTGGGTATCGGCTGGCAGCAGGAACGAAGCGTTTTGGCCATCGGTTCCGGCCGAATCACCGGTCAGGGGCTGTTTCACGGATTGCAAACCCAGAGTGCATCTGAAAGCGCCCTGCCCGCCCGGCATACAGACTTCATTTTCTCTGTGGCCGGAGAGGAATTGGGAATCATCGGCTGCTTTCTCATTCTCCTTTTGTTGTTCCTTATTATTTTACGGTGCATTTCCATCGCACGAAAAGCAGCCACTCCAATTGACGCGCTCACAGCTTTTGGGTTAGCCGGTATGCTGTGCTTCCAAACGATTTTAAATGTGGGCATGTGCCTGTATCTGGCACCGGTAGTAGGCTTGACCCTTCCCTTTTTCAGCTATGGCGGAACTTCCCTGATTACGATGTTTGCTGCCATGGGATTTGTTTCCGGCGTCAAGGCCCGCTCACTGCCCAGTTGGCTGCAGGATCGAAGCGGACTTCCAGATTCATTTTCGTCCGATTGATTCTGCCATCGCATATCCATAAGAAAGCCGCCGCAGAAATACTGTGGCGGCTTTTTCGGAAATACAGGAGAAAAAACCTTATTTCAATCTGGTCAGATGGCATATTCCAACATCTGGTACAGCATCTCTCTGTGGCGGTGCTCCTCTTTTGCCAACGTGAGGTACAATTGACGAAGCGCCTTATCCGGCGCTTCTTTCGCTGCTCTTTGATAGGAAATCTCATCTTGTTGCTCTGACAAAATACGGGCACGCAGCGCAGCGCAATATTCTGGCACGGAAACAGGGTGATTGGGCGGCGTTTCCGGAAGCCGGATGCCACCTCGTAAAAACAGTTCTGCCGCCAGCTTTTTTGCATGGCGCATTTCCTCTGCAGCCAATGTAGAAAAAACCATGCTGCGACCCGGATATTGTCGAGCCATTTTTTGATAATACCGGACAGCGGCAAATTTCTCTTCTAAAAAAGTCAGCATCTGTGCAGCCCAGTTGTGAGTCTGATGATCTACATGC
>JAFOJR010000128.1 GCA_017420125.1 Oscillospiraceae bacterium
CACTCCCGTTTTTTATTTGATTTTTAGGGCACATAGGCCGGGCTGGCCGCGTTTCCGTTGACGGCAATGCTGTTTGCCACTTTGCTCAGCAAAGTTTTATCCACTGAGCCATTTAGCCAGATCAGCGTCACCCCGTATAACGTTGTCCCGGAGATGAACCGGTAAGTCAGCGAGGGGTAAGAATAACTATAAGAATCAGATGTAAAATTCCCTTCAGAACGATAGGCCTGTATCCCGCCGAAGGAGACTTTGGTGACAACGCAATTGGTAAGATAACTGCCGTTGGAGCGATCCTCCATGATGCTTTTTTCCTGCGCCGCTGTTAAAACACTGGGGAGAGAAATGCCGGAAAAAGCGCTGTTTGACTTGGTGGAAATATTCATCACAAATCTTGTTCCGCCTTCAACGGAATACATTCTGGCGCCAGTGCTGGAAGTTGTTTTTTTCACCGCGCCGGTCTGCGGCAGGCCGAAGGTAACCACATTATCCGTGACCTTCTGCAGCAGCGGGTCGCTGCGGCGTTCCGAGCGGATGGCGATCCGGGCGATGATGGCGGCTGCTTCCTGACGGGTGATGTAGGAATTGGGCTTGAAGGTGCCGTAGGAATCGCTGCCTGTCAGCACGCCGGCCCGGTAGAGCATCCAGATGGCGGAGCGGTCACGATAGGGCGCGGCGTTCACATCCGGAATGTTGTTGACCGTTTTGATTTCTCCCAGCTGGGAAGCGGGCAGGGCATGGGAAAACACATAGGCCATATCCGCCCGGGAAATTTTGGCCGTATAGGAAGAGAAGTCACCGCTGGAAATGATCCCGTTGGAAAGGGCGTAGTTTACATAGGGCTGGTACCAGGGAGAACCGTTGGTGAGGGTGTTGGCTCCCGTATTGTAAATCTGATGCACGCGGTCCGCCATAACCAGAGCCTCCGCCACCGTCAAAGTGCCGTTGCTGTTAAACTTGCCGCCGCTTCCCTGCATCAGACCGTATTCATAACAGGTCTTGATGACGGAATAGCTCCACTGGGAAGTTTTGACATCAGAAAACACAGAAGAGTAATATGTCCTTTGCTTTTTGAAGTTGGACATGCTGGGCCCGGCGGCGCCGGCGGGGGTGACGCACAGAGAAAAGACGAGACTCAGCGCCAGAAGCAGGCCGCCCAGGCGACAGGAACGTTTCATAAAAATCCCTCCAATTTTAATAAATTCATCTTTTTCTATTATATCGCATCGGGAAGGAAATGCAAGAAAAATTCCATTTTTAAAAGGAGCGAACGGCATGCCGCTGCGCGGGCACATCCGGAAAGACGGGATGAAAACGGTACGGAAAAAGGCCCGCCCCGTCAGAGAACGGCGGGGAACACGGCAGCGAAAAACCAGGCCAGGCTGGAAACAAAGGCGCCGGCGAGAAAAAAGCCGAGAGGCGGAATGCGCCGCAGTCGGCGGCAGCCGGTTTTCCGGCGGACATATCCGTTTGCCACCCGGCAGGCTTCGTCTATGATCTGTTCCGCCGTTACGCCGGAGAGGGCGGGAGAATCGCGCAAAAAGAAAACAGCCTGCTCAAACAGGCGGGGGTCGGGGGATTTTACCACAATAACCTGACGCGAAATGCCTTTTACCATACGGATTTCGCACCTCCTTTTTCCGGTGGTTTCTGTTTTCAGTGTAACCACCGGGAAAGCAGGATATACGGCACGGAGAAATTTTTCCCAGCCTATTGCATTTTCCGTAAAATGCGCTATAATAAAGACCATATTTCAGGCAGAGTAGGTTAACGTGTGTTTAAGCCGGCGCAGAAGCGCGGCTTCCGGGAGAATGCGCCCGGGAGTGTCGGCGGGACGGGGAGTTGTCCGCCGAACGAAAAATCCAGACCGGATTTACAGTACGTTAACCGCATCCCGCTGCTGCATACCGGAGTCTGGAGCCCAAGGCCTCCTCTATGTAGCAAAGACATGGAAGGAGGCTTTTTTTGATGCAATTATATGCAGGACCATGGGAAAAGGGATATTGGAAAGAAGCGGCGCAATCGCTGAAAAGCGTGCGAAGCCTGGCGTTTGCCGCGATTATGGTGGCGCTGGAGGTTTTGCTGAGCATGTTTTTCATCCCTGTGGGAGGAAACGCCATCCAGATTTATTTCACCTTTCTGGTGGTGGGGCTGAACAATTTGGTTTGCGGCCCCTATATGGCGCTGATTTCCGGCTTTGTGGCGGACATTTTGTCCTTCTTTTTGTTCCAGAGCGGGCCGTTTTTCCCCGGGTATACGTTAACGGCCATGCTCACCGCGTTTGTCTACGCCCTGTTTCTCTTTCGGGCGAGACTTTCCGTTGTGCGGATTGCCTTATGCAAGCTGTTGATCAACTATGGGATCAACGTCCTGCTGGGTTCCATCTGGCGGACCGCGCTGTATGGAAAAGGCTATTGGTTTTATGTGGGAACCAGCTTTGTGAAAAACTCCATTCTGCTTCCTGTGGAAGTGCTGATTTTGTACCTGGGGTTCCGTCTTCTGCTGCCGCCGCTGGCCAAAGGAGGATTTGTGCCGCCCCAGCCCACAAGAGAGATCCCGTTTATCCGGATTGGGCGCTGGAAAACAGGGGAAACCGTTTCCGCATCGGAGACCCAAAGCGGAGAAGGCGCTTTGGCAGCCGGCGCGGCCGCGCCGTTTTCCGACCCGGCAGAAACGCAAAATTCAGATCAATCAAATCAATAACAGGAAACCGCTGCGAATTTCGCAGCGGTTTTTTTGCCCTTTAGGTCAGCCGAACCCCAGCAGGCGGACACAGGCCGTGTAGAGAAAACAGGCGGCCATGCCGAATGCGGTGGGCAGGCAGACGGCCACCGCGGTCCAGCGGAGGCTGCGGCTTTCTTTGCAGATGGTGATGCAGGTGGTGGAGCAGGGCCAGTGCATCAAAGAAAACAGCATGGTGCAGACGGCGGTGTGGACGGTCCAGCCATGTGCCGTCAAAAGGGTGTGGAGAGAGGACAAATGGCCCGCTTCCAATAAAGTCCCGGAGGACAAATATGCCATGAGGATGATGGGAAGGACAATCTCGTTGGCGGGAAACCCCAGGAGGAATGCCATGAAAATCACGCCGTCCAGACCCAAAAGCCGGGCAAACGGATCCAGAAACGCCGTGCAGACGGACAGCAATGTGCCGGAACCGACGGGGACGTTGGCAAAAATCCAGATGAGAATCCCGGCGGGAAGGGCCACTGCAGCCGCCCGCCCCAGGACAAAGACCGTGCGGTCCAAAATAGAGCGGATGAGCACCTGCCCGATGCGGGGGACCCGGTATGGCGGCAGTTCCAGCGTAAAAGAAGACGGCGCGCCCCGCAGAAGGGTGGACGAGAGAAGCCGGGAGCTGACGAAGGTCATGAAAATGCCGAATACAAGAATGGCTGTCAGCAGCAGGGCGGCCCAGACGGGGCCAAACGGGGCGGCGGTTCCCACAAAAAACAGAGTAATCATGGTAATCAGCGTGGGAAACCGTCCGTTGCAGGGCACGAAATTGTTGGTGAGCATGGCGATGAGCCGCTCCCGGGGAGAATCGATAATGCGGCAGCCGATGACGCCGGCGGCATTGCAGCCAAAGCCCATGCACATGGTAAGGGCCTGTTTTCCGCAGGTTTTGGCCTTCTGGAACGCGTGGTCCAGATTAAAGGCCACCCGGGGGAGGTATCCGAAGTCTTCCAAAAGGGTAAACAGGGGAAAAAAGATGGCCATCGGCGGCAGCATAACGGAAACCACCCAGAACAGAACCTGCATGGCGCCGTCCACCAGAATGCTCTGCAGCCAGCCCGGCAGGCCCAGGAGAGAAAGGCCCAGCGCGCATTGGGACTGTATCCAGGAAAGCAGCCGGGCGAGCCAGACGGAAGGGATGTTCGCGCCGGTGATCGTCAGCCATAAAATGCCTGCCAGAAGCAAAATCATGATGGGAATTCCCGTACGGCGGCTGGTGAACAGGCGGTCCAGCTGCCGGTCCCGCAGGTCGTGGCGCTTTTGACCGGAGGTGACAATGCCGTGGCAAAGCTGCTCTGCCGTACGGACCAGCCCGGATACCACAGCGTCCGTGAAGGCCTCGTTTGCAAAGCCCGCCTCTTCCAGCTTTTTCTTTTCCGTTTCCACGGCGGCAGAAAGGCTCGGCGCGTGGAAAACATCCGGGTGAATGTCCCCGCCCAATAGCCGGAGCGCACAGAAACGGGAGGAGGCGGCCAGCGCGCGATTGTTCGGAATGACAGGCGCCAGACAGGCAAGGGCCGCTTCCAGCGGCGCGGGATAGAGGACGGAAACGGGGTTTCGGGCCCCTCTCTGCAGCGCCACTTGTTCCATGGCTTCCAGCAGGGCATCCAGGCCCCGTTTCCGTCCGGCGCTGATCCCGACCACCGGGACATGCAGGCGCTGCTCCAACCGGGGCAGGTCAAGGGAGAGTCCCTTCCGCTTCGCTTCGTCCATTAAATTGACACAAATGAGCGTTTGGGAGGTGATTTCCATGGTCTGCAGCGCCAGATTCAAATTGCGCTCCAGACAGGTGGCGTCGCAGACGACCACCACCAGATCCGCCGCTCCGGAGCAGAGAAAATCCCGCGTGACCTCTTCCTCCGGGGAGTGGGCCGACAGAGAATATGTACCGGGCAGGTCGATCAAAACATACCGGCGGCCGTGGTAGAAACAAGTTCCCCGTGCAGAGGAGACTGTTTTTCCGGGCCAGTTGCCCGTGTGCTGGTTGGAACCGGTCAGTGTATTAAACAATGTGGACTTTCCCACATTTGGATTCCCGGCCAGGGCGACCACCACATCACCCGGCCGGCGGTTCCATTGAAGAGGCAGAGAAGAAACGTGATGTCCGGTGGAGGTTGCAGTCAGGCCCATCTGTCACACCACCACAGGCGTTACCAGAATCCGTGCGGCGTCCTGGGTGCGCAGGGCAATGACAGCCCCGCGAATCTGATAGGCCACCGGGTTTCCCCAAAGACTTTTTTGCACACAGCCGATCCGGGCGCCTTCAATCATACCGATATCCTGCAGGCGGCGGCGCAGTTTGCCGCTGGCGCAAAGCCGGACAATCGTTCCGTGTTCCCCCTCTTTCAGCGTATGCAAAGGGATGGATTGTTTCATACCAGGCATCTCCTTATTATCAAAATCATCAAAGCATCAGATTGTTTCATCATCAAATTGATCGTGGGGAAGAAATCCTTTTCTTCCTGTGCCAGTATATGAAAGGGAAAAACGGACGTGACAAAAATGCCGCCCCGGAAGCGGTCAGGCTCCGGAGCGGCGGAATCAGGAGAAAAAAACATGAGAAAAAGAGTTTTTGAAGGAATACAGCTTATTCGTCCCAATCGGGCAGATAGTCGTCCGGATTGACGAAGGAACCGGCCTTTTGCAGCGCGAAATGGAGATGAGACGGTGTTTCGATTTCTGCAATGGCGGTTTCCCCCACGGTTCCGATGGCATCGCCTGCCTGCACCGTGTCGCCTTTGGAAACAGAAACAGAAGGAGATAAATTGGAATAGATACCGGTCAGATCATTGACATGGGAGATGACGACAGTCGTCCCCATCAAATCATCGTCGTATATGTCCGAGACCGTGCCGGCGGTGATGGCCATGACGGTTTCCCCGGCGGGGGCCTTGATGTCCATTCCCTCATGGGTGCGCCAGTCCATAAACGTTTCATTGTAGATCAAATCGTCTGCACTGAAAGCCGTGATGGTTTCGCCGGTGAGCGGACGGACAAACGCCGCGTTTGCTTCTGCGGCAGTGGGGACGTCGGGGGGAGCGGAAGCTGTGGGCACGGGGGAGGCCGGCGCCGCTTTTGGCGCAGCGGATGGCGTGGGCGCGGGGGTCGGCGCGGCGGAAGGGGCCGGCCCGCTGCTGGGGACGGGGGAAGGCGCAGGCGTTATGATCAATTCCGTCTGTCCGCCTGCCGCAAGGGAATCACCCCCGGCAGAAGAATGGCCGGCAAATAAGAGATAGCCCGAAATTCCAATGGCTGTGACGCATAGGAACAGGACTATGTAAAAGCCCTGTCCAGCAAAAAAGTGATGGAATCTGGTTTTGAACGGTTGTTTCATTTGTGTTTAACACCTCCGCTGTTATTGTTGACCGGCAGGAGAAAAGATATACAAAAAGCGAAAAAATTTTTAAAAACCCTCTTTACAAATCCAAAAAGGCATGTTATAGTATACCCATAAACAATAACAATTATCATTATTGTTAAGAGAGGACGCTATGGAGCAGAGAAGTCGACACAGTGAAAAACGGGATGCCATTTGGACGGTATTGCAGCAGCAGAGGCCGAAGCACCTTTCAGCGGAGCAGGTCTATCATCTGGTGCGGGAGCAGTATCCCCAGATCAGCCTGGGCACGGTATATCGCAACCTGTCGCAGTTTAAATCGGCGGGGAAAATAAAGTCTGTCGGCGTGATCGACGGGCAGGAACGCTTTGATGCCAACGTAGCGCCCCACGCCCATTTTGTCTGCCGCAAGTGCGGCCTGGTTTTGGATCTGCATCTGGATTTTGCCGTATCTGACCAAATGGCCCTTGTGATGGAAAATTATCCCGTCCTTGTGGAGCGACAGGAGCTTGTATTCCATGGGTTGTGTTCCCATTGCCGGGAAGAAGCACCCTCAAAAAATTAAATCTGATGGAGGAAAGTAAAAATGAAAAAGTTTGTATGTACCGTTTGTGGTTATGTTCACGAAGGCGACGCACCCCCCGCTGAATGTCCCGTATGTAAAGTTCCCGCCAGCAAATTTGTGGAGCAGACCGGCGAAATGAAGCTGGCGGCAGAGCATGAATATGGCATTTACGCAAAGACCGTAAAAAACAACCCTGACATCAGCGCAGAAGACAAGGCCTATATTTTCGATCAGCTGAAAGCAAACTTTATGGGCGAATGTTCCGAAGTGGGCATGTATCTCTGCATGGCCCGCATCGCGCATCGGGAAGGCTATCCCGAAATCGGCCTGTACTGGGAAAAGGCCGCCTATGAAGAAGCAGAGCACGCAGCCAAGTTTGCCGAGCTGCTGGGCGAAGACCTGGAGCCCAACATGAAGGCCACCACCAAGGACAATCTGGCCTGGCGTGTGGACTGCGAATACGGCGCGACTCTGGGCAAGACGGATCTGGCCATGTGCGCCAAAAAGAACGGTTTGGACGCCATTCACGACACCGTTCATGAAATGGCCCGCGACGAGGCGAGACACGGCCGCGCATTGGAAGGCATGCTGAAGCGTTATTTTAAATAAATCAAGATCAATCAAAGGAGATTGGAACAATGAAGTATATCTGCAAGATTTGTGACTGGATTTATGACGAAGCGGAAAAGGGTGTCTAATGGGAA
>JAFOJR010000129.1 GCA_017420125.1 Oscillospiraceae bacterium
AAAATAGTGGAAGAAGTAGTAGGTTTTGTGTATTGTGGATATGCTTTTGAATCTATTGCTATTCCTGTAAAAGTTTTCCACAGGTCTTTTTTTCACTTTCCACATTTATGATGTGGGTTTCCGCATCTCTTTGTTTATCCACAGGTTGTTTTCCACCTGTGGATTTTCTGTGGATATTTTTTAGTAGTTATGTGCGTTGATATTTGCTGTGATATCTTTTACTACTTCTGAAATTTGCGAGTCTTTTTTCAGCATTTCTTCGATACGGGAGATAGAGTGCATGGCGGTTGTGTGGTCTCGCCCGTTGAACTCTTTCCCTATGTCTGAAAGAGATAAATTTGTCATTCGCCGGATGAGGTACATGGCAATTTGCCGAGCCAGCACGGTGGTTCGGTTGCGTTGCTGTCCCCTCAGTTCCGTTCCTTCCAGACCGTAAAATTTACTGACCTCTTCGATGATCAGGGCCGCGGAAGGCAGTAGGTCGGATTGATCTTTAAACATATCTTTCACTGCGCGGGAAACAGTATTGACGTTGATGCTGTCGTCCATCAGATCCCGGAAAGCCAGAATTTTGTTGACGGTTCCTTCAATTTGCCGCACATTGGCAGTGACGTTTTCGGCAATGTATTCCAGCACGGCGTCCGGCAAATCCATTCCCAGCCGAATGGCTTTTGTTTTAATGATGGCCAGCCGGGTTTCATAGTCCGGCGGTTGTACGTCAGCCAGAAGCCCCCATTCAAAGCGGGTTTTCAAGCGATCTTCCAGCCGGGTCATTTCTTTTGGCGGGCGGTCAGAGGTGAGGACGATCTGGCGTGTTTCTTCATAGAGAGAGTTAAAGGTATGGAAAAATTCTTCCTGTGTCTGAATTTTTCCGGCGATAAATTGAATATCGTCCACCAGAAGCAGATCCGCCTGTCGGTATTTGTCTCGGAATTCTGCATTTGTTCCCTCCCGAATGGAACGAACCAGTTCATTTGTAAAATCGTCGCCTTTCACATAAACGATTTTGTAATCCGGATGGTTGTTCCGCACAGTGTGAGCAATGGCGTGAAGCAGATGGGTTTTTCCAAGACCGGATTCCCCGTAGATAAACAACGGGTTATAGGACTGTGCGGGATGGTCCGCAACAGACCGGGCCGCCGCATGGGCAAATTTGTTTGAGCTGCCCACGATGAAGTTTTCAAATGTATATTCTTCTTTTACCACCATGGCGGCGTCTGCCGGGTTACCCGCATTGTACTGCTGCAGCTCCGCATCGTTTAGCAGCTGAACTTCGAAATCTGCGGAAAACAACTCGTGCAGCGCATCCTTTAGCAGAGGAGTATAGCGTCTGGAGATGATTTCCCGCTTATAATCCGATGGTGTATACAGCACAAAGGTGGTATCCGTTAAATCAACTGGAACGGTGTCGTCGAACCAGGTAGTAACAGTAGTGGCAGTGAGCTGCGGTTCCAGCAGCTCCATGACTTTTTTCCAAACGTCATAGGATGCATTCATAGTGTGAACCCTCATCTTTTTCCGTTTCATGTGAATATTTTGCTCTTTATTATACCAAAAATCCCGCCTGGAAGCAATGTTTTTCCAAAAGGGGAGAGTGAATTTGTGGAAATCATTCGGCAAGCCAACAGGGGGCAGGCCGGAAAGAAGCAGTGCGGTTATCGATACCGGCTCAATTTCAGAAAGCTACGCCCCTTACGGGATTTTCCTCCTGTTTCTTCCACGCGAAACTTTCCTTTTCCCCGCAGAGAGATGACGTCTCCCTGCAGAATGGATCGTTCCGGTTTGCAGCAGGGTTGGTAATTGACAGATACGTTTCCAGCGGCAATCTGCTCTGCGATGCGGGTTCGGCTGGTGCCAAAACCCAGAGCACAGACGGCATCCAAACGAAGGCTGGAGACGGTTCCGGCGATGGCTTCCACCTTTTGAGGCGGCCGTTCCACCTCCCCCAGAGGGAAGGGCTGCCAATGCAGCCGGGCCCGCCCTGCCTGGGTCATCTGCTCTTGCAGAAAGCGCTGCAATTCTTTTTGCAGCAAAAGGGTGCAATGAGTAGGAGTCATCAAAATATCTCCTAATTTTTCCCGTGAAATGCCCATCCCCATCAAAGCGCCCAAAATATCCCGGTGGGTGACCGGGGTTTGCGGCGGGAACGACGTTTGCAGCGCGCAGATAGGACAGTCCGAATTGTTTGGATCGATGATGCCGGTTTCATAATCCGGCAGGAAAAAGAGCATTTGCCGTTCCGCTTCCTCTATTCCGCCAAAAAAACAGAGGTTTGCAGCCGGCGCCAAAAGCTGTCGGGCCAGCATTTGCATACGGGGGCTGAGAAACGGAGTATAGGCGGGAATATTTCGCTTTTGGCAGAAAGCCTGTTTGTCTAATATCCGGGAGAGGAGCAGCTGCTCATCTTTTTCCTGTGTGAGATAGGAAATGGAAGGATGCTTCATGGGCAGACCTCCATCAGCTGCAGACAGGAGCGGGTAATCCGGCCTGTAATTCCCCAAATAACTCGGTCTTGATATTGATAAATCGGCACTTCCACCCGTCCGCGGGCAAAAGAATACCCTTCATTTGCACCCACCACTTCATAAGGAAAATCGTTCCCTACCTGTGGGATGGTTTCATATTCGTATAAAAAAGGAGGATGATGGACCAATGCTTTCAGAGGAACCAGAAACGTTTCCTTTACCTCTTCCGGGTTGCAGGAGATCGCCTGATATGTTTCCTGGGAAATCACGCCAAGGTAGGGATGCATCACAAAAAGCCCCTGCTGATGCATATAATCCAGCGGTCCCAAAATCTGCACCGATTGAGCGACAATACCCAGTTCCTCCCGGGTTTCCCGCAGAGCACCTGCAAGAGGCGCTTCTCCTGCTTCCAGTTTCCCGCCGGGAAAACAGATTTCTCCCGGCTGACGGCGCAGTGTTTCCGCCCGCACCTCATACAGCAGATGCAGTTCGTCTTCCATCTGTACCAACGGCACCAAAACGGCGTAAGAAGACTGCACCCCTATCACAGACGGCTGCCGCTGCTGCAGCTTTTGTTCCAGTTCCTTTAATCCGATCATCTTTTCCCCCTGTTTGTTTTTCCTCATTTGAAACAGTCCCGCAGGATTATTTCAAGTGCTGCTGTACCTGATACAGCTTGGCATAAATGCCGTTCTGGGCCAAAAGGGCTTCATGGCTTCCCTGTTCGGCGATGCCGTCTTCTTCTACCACGATGATCTCGTTGGCGTTCCGGATGGTGGACAGCCGATGAGCGATTAAAATCGTGGTGCGTCCTTGAGAAAGGGCTGTTAATGCCTTTTGAATCCGCAATTCGGTTACGCTGTCCAGCGCAGAGGTGGCTTCGTCCAGAATCAAAATAGGCGGGTTTTTCAAAAATACCCGGGCAATGGCAATCCGCTGTTTTTGCCCCCCGGAGAGCATGATGCCCCGTTCTCCTACATAGGTTTCATATCCATTTGGCATATTCAAAATATCGTCGTGAATTTCCGCCCGGCGGGCGGCGTCCATTACTTCGGCCAGGGTGGCGTTCAGCCGACCGTAGCGAATGTTGTCCAAAATCGTACCGGCAAACAGGAATACTTCCTGCTGTACCATCCCGATGTTTTCCCGCAGAGAAAGCTGGGTTACGTCCCGAATATCCTGTCCATCGATGGTAATGGCGCCTTCCGTCACTTCGTAAAATCGGGGGATCAATTGACACAATGTGGTTTTTCCGCCGCCGGAAGGGCCTACTACTGCCAGAGTTTTCCCGGCGGGAACCGTAAGGTTTATATGGGAGAGAACCGAATGGATGCCGTCGTAAGAAAAGGAAACGTCGTGAAATTGGATTTCCCCGCTTGGGCGGGCCATGGAAACGGCCCCTTCCTTGTCGTTGATATCGGGATCGGTGCACATCAGTTCCAAAAAACGGTGGAAGCCGGCGGTGCCGGCGTTGAGCTGTTCTACCAGAGCCAAAATCTGCCGGATGGGATTGAAAAAGGTGGAAATATATAAAGTGAAGGTAATCAGTTCTACCGTATCAAACCGCCCCCGCATAATCAGCAAGCCGCCGAACAGGATGACGATGATGTTAATCACAGACAGGGAAAAGTCCTGAGAGGCATGAAACAGCCCCATGTTTTTATAATAATTACTTTTGGCGTTTACATAGAGTCCATTGGCAGATTGGAATTTTTCCGATTCCTTCGGTTCATTAGCAAAGGCTTTGGCTGTCCGCATCCCGGAGATACAGGACTCCATTTCGTTGTTGATTCCCGCCAACCGTTCCTTCACCTGGAGCGAGGCCCGGTTCAGCCGTTTCCGCATCCGGGCAATAATCAAAACCACCAAGGGAAAAGTGATGGAAATCACCAGAGCCAGCCGCCATTGAATCAGAAACATAACCAGCAGACCGCCCAAAATAGAGGTTGCGCTGGAGACGATCTGTTCCGGTCCATGGTGGGACAGTTCGGAAATTTCAAACAAATCTCCCGTGACCCGGTTCATCAGCTGACCGGTGCGGTTCAGGTCAAAAAAACGAAAGGACAGCGTTTGCATGTGGGCAAACAGGTCGTTTCGGATATCCGCCTCAAAGCGGACGCCCAAAACATGTCCCTGATAAGAAACAAAGAAAGAGAAAAGCGCCCGGATCAGTTGGATGAGAATCATACTCCCCATGATGAGAAAAAAGGCCAGAAACAGACGGTCGGGCAGCAGAGACTGCAGGGAATACCGGGTAACCAGCGGGAAAATCAGATCCAGCAGTGCCGCAATGACGGCACAAGTCAGATCCAGCGCCAGCAATTTCCGATGAGGGTGGTAATACGAACAAAAAATGCGGAAGGGACGGGCGGTTTTCATTTCTTCTCTGGTCAAAGCGACCACCTCCTGATTCGGAATCCTAAGGCGCGGGGACCTTTTCAAAAAAGGCCATTTATTTGGACGATGCAATCCATGCGCTGCCTAAAATCCGGTCTTCCTCGTAAAAGACTGCCATCTGACCCGGTGTGGGAGCCCGTGCAGGCGTTTCCAAAGCCAGATGAATGATGTCATCCTGTTGGGTCAGGCGGGCAGGCAGCGTCTGTTTGGTGTGGCGCAGTTTCACTGCCACATGTATAGGAGCCTCCGGCGGCGCCATGCCAATCCAGTTTGGCGTCTGACAGAAAACCTGGGTTGCCAACAAACCGCTGCCCTCGGAAAGGGTAATCTGATTGGTCTCCGGATCGATTTTGGAAACAAACACCCGGTATCCCATAGCGATGTGCAGCCCGCGCCGCTGGCCCAAAGTATAATGGTGAATGCCCTTGTGGCGGCCTAATATATTGCCGGCCTCGTCTACAAAGAAGCCCGGCGGAGGAACGGGCCCGCGCCGCTGCATCCAGCTGGCGTAATTCCCGTCCGGTACAAAGCAGATGTCCATGCTGTCTGGTTTGGCTGCCACGGAAAGACCCAGCGATTCCGCCAAAGCCCGCACTTGAGGTTTTTCATAGTCCCCTAAAGGAAAAAGAATGTGAGCCAGCATCTCTTCCGGCAGTCGGGCCAGCAGATATGCCTGATCGTTTCGGGTTTTTCCCTGACGCAGAAAAACCCGGCCGTCCGGCATATGGGTGAGATTGGCATAGTGACCGGTAGCCACCCAGTCCGCGCCTAATTCTGCTGCCTTTTTCAGAAGAGCGGGGAATTTTACCATCGGGTTGCACACGGCGCAGGGAATCGGCGTTTTCCCGATCTGATATGCGGCGGCAAAAGGAGCACAGACATGGGTTTCCAATTCACTGCGGATATCCTGTACGGAAAAGGAAATTCCCAGCTGCCGGGCCACCGCTTCTGCGTCGGCGCGGGCCTGGTCGCCCAGACCGATGTCCAGGTATAGGCCGTGTACTGTATATGTTTTCTGCAGCAAGGCTGCAGACACAGCGGAGTCCACTCCGCCGGACAAACCTAAAACGACAGCTTGCTTCATGTGTTTTCCTCCAAAAAGAGCAATGGCCCGCACCGGCGCACCGTCTGCCCGGGGTATAGCAAAGGAAGGGCGCAAAACGGGCAGGCTGCGGGAAGCTGATCCAAATGTGTCAAATTTTCTACTATCACGCAGCCGTGCTCCAGCAAAATATGATGATTGGGATCGTCAGCAGTATCCACCGGATCGATGGAGACAGTATCGATGCCCACGCCCCAAATGCCCGCATTTGTCAACAAAGAAAGCAAAGGCA
>JAFOJR010000130.1 GCA_017420125.1 Oscillospiraceae bacterium
CGATACGATTTCTACGCGTTTTATCGAGGAATATTTTAAAGATGCCCATGGTTTGGGGGTACATGATGCAGATGTCCATCCTTTGGCCACAGAAAATATCCCGCAAATTCTTTCGCTGGTGCAAACACTGATCGAGAAAGGATTTGCTTATGCTGTGGAGAATGGCGATGTCTATTTCCGCACAGAGAAATTCAAGTCATATGGAAAACTGTCCCATCAGCCACTGGAAGATCTGAAGGCCGGAGCCCGAATTACGGTGAATGACATCAAAGAATCTCCTATGGACTTTGCGCTTTGGAAGGGCGCAAAGCCTGGGGAACCCTCCTGGGAGTCTCCTTGGGGGGCGGGACGTCCGGGATGGCACATTGAGTGCTCTGCCATGGCAAACCGGTATTTGGGAAAAACGATTGATATTCACTGTGGCGGAGAGGATCTGATGTTTCCTCATCATGAGAACGAAATCGCACAAAGCGAAGCGGCTAACGGGCGCCCATTTGTCCACTATTGGCTCCACAATGCATTTTTGAATATTGACAACACCAAAATGTCCAAGTCGCTCGGCAATTTCTTTACGGTACGGGAAGCGGCAGATACCTATGGGTATGAACCCATTCGATTTTTCATGCTCTCTGCCCATTATAGAAGCCCCATCAATTATTCCAGAGAGTCTTTGACCCAGGCGCAGGCTGCATTGGAACGGTTATATACCGCTGTGGACAATCTGGATTTCTTAGTGGAAAATGGAGAAGATAGAACGCTGGACAAATGGGAAACCGAATTAATTGCATCGTTTGATCAATATCGTGCTCGATTTATCGAGGCGATGGATGATGATTTTAATACCGCAGATGCCATTGGCGTTTTATTTGAACTGGTACGGGCGGTAAATACCGCCATGACAGCCCATACTCCGTCTCGTCAGGCGGCAAAGGCGTCTCTTGATATGATTCAGGAACTGACGAATGTTTTGGGGCTGTTATATCGCAAGGAAGAAAAAAGTCTGGACGCAGCCATAGAGGAAATGATCGAAAAGCGCCAGGCGGCCAGAAAAGCCAAAGACTTTAAAACGGCAGACGCGATTCGGGATCAGTTAAAGGAAATGGGTATTCTTTTGGAAGATACCCCGCAAGGCGTAAAATGGAAAAAGGCATGAAATGAAAAGCCGACATGGCCGGTAAAAATCCGGAGAAAAGGAGAAACAACCATGAAATGTTTGGTGGTTGATGGCAACAGCATTTTAAATCGGGCATTTTACGGGATCCGCCTTTTGTCCACGAAAGACGGTGTTTACACCAATGCAGTCCATGGGTTTTTGACGATTTTGCAGCGGGTGCAGCGTGAAGAACAGCCGGATGCTGTCTGTGTAGCTTTTGATCGGAAGGAGCCTACGTTCCGGCACGAAAAGTACCCGGATTATAAAGCGGGCCGCCATGCCATGCCGGAAGAGTTGGTACCCCAGGTTCCATTGATCAAAGAAGTACTGGATGGTTTGAAAATCCCAAGATATGAGCAACCGGGGTTTGAAGCAGACGATCTGATTGGCACCATTTCTGTGCGCTGTGAAGAGGCTGGTTGGGAATGTGTAATTTTAACTGGAGATAAAGATAATCTGCAATTGATTACAGATAAAGTCAGTGTGGCGTTGGTTTCCAGCCGTATGGGACGAACGGAAACGAAAAAAATGACGCCGGAGCGGTTTCGCGAGGAGTATGGATTTTTGCCGCCTTTGATGGTAGATCTAAAAGGACTGATGGGCGATCCGTCTGACCATATTCCGGGCGTATCCGGAGTGGGAGAAAAAACGGCAATGCGCTTAGTGCAGCAATACGGAACAGTGGAGGCGCTATATGCAGCCCTAAACACGTCTGAGGAAAAACCGGGGGTATTAAAAAAATTGACAGAGGGAAGGGACAGTGCTTTTTTTTCCAAAGAGCTTGCTACGATTTGCAAAACTGTTCCAATGGAATTCAAACCGGAAGATGCCTTGGTACAGCCGCCGGATGAAGCGGCGCTGTATCCTCTGTTTCTGACATTGGAATTTCAAAAGCAGATTCAATTTTACGGATTACATCCTGTTCAAAAACCGGCCAGGATAGAGAAACAGGCTTTCTTCGTCAACCAAACCGTACTGCGGACGACAGACGAACTGCAATCCCTGCTGGAACAATGCAAGAAAGAATTGATTGTGGCACTTAGCGGAGAAAAAGACCTTTCGGGGATTTGTTTGTTTGCGCCTTCTTTTGGGTGTGTTTGGCTGGCACAGGATACCACAGGATATGAAGCTTTTTTGCGAGAATTGTTTTCTGGCAAAATTCCTCTGGCAGCCCACGAAGTAAAAGATTGGATGGGACATCTTTTAAGCCGCGGTTTGCCGATAGAAGGGTTTGTATTTGATACTGCGCTTGCTGCATATCTGCTGTCACCAACAGATGGAAGTTATGCCTTGGAGCGGCTTTCTGTTGCATATTTAAACCGGGAACTGCAGTCGGAACCAGCCGAAGAGCAGCTTTCTCTTTCGCTCCCGGGGATGGCAGACCTAACGGAAGAGCTTTTGCCGAAGCTTGCGGCAGCACATTTTGAACGAGCTCGCTGTATCGGTGAACTACACGAAATATTATTCCAAAAGTTAAAAGAACTGCAATTAGAAGAGCTGTATAAAACCATAGAAATACCTTTGTGCCGTGTTCTTGCGCAGATGGAGCAGACCGGTTTTTTGCTGGATCAAGATGCCTTACGGCAATTCGGCACCATGCTGGAGACACGGATTTCTCAACTGGAAAATTCTATTTACACATACGCAGGTGGGACATTCAATCTCAACTCGCCGAAACAGTTGGGAGAAATTTTATTTGGAACGCTACAGCTTCCTCCGGTGAAAAAGACAAAAACGGGGTATTCAACCAATGCAGAAGTGTTGGAAAAGCTACGGCATCAGCACCCAATTATAGATGAGATATTGGAATACCGCCAGCTTTCAAAACTGAAGTCCACTTATGTAGATGGCCTGTTTGCCGCGGTGGCACCGGATGGCCGCCTGCATACCAGCTTCCAAATGACGGTAACGGCAACAGGCCGCCTCTCTTCTACCGAACCAAACCTGCAAAATATCCCTGTGCGGACGGAACTTGGAAAAGAAATGCGAAAAATGTTTTTGGCGGCACCTGGGTATGTGCTGGTGGATGCGGACTATTCTCAAATTGAGCTGCGGCTGTTAGCACATATTGCAGATGATCAAGCAATGCAGCAGGCTTTCCTGGATGGAGTGGATATTCATACCGTTACAGCGTCACAAGTGATGCACGTTCCGGTGGAGCAAGTGACACCCCAGATGCGCAGCAATGCGAAGGCGGTTAATTTCGGAATCGTATATGGCATTTCTGAATTTTCTCTTGCACAAGACATTGGAACTACACGGGCTCAAGCAAAAGAATATATGGATGCATACTTTAGCCATTATCAAGGCGTACGACAGTATATGGACCAAGTGGTGAAAGAAGCCAAGAAAAAGGGGTATGCAGAAACGCTGATGCATCGCCGCCGATATTTGCCGGAACTTCAATCTTCCAATTATAATACCCGTTCTTTTGGTGAAAGAGTGGCGTTGAATATGCCAATTCAGGGAACGGCGGCCGATTTGATGAAACTGGCGATGGTTCGTGTGGATGGAGCGTTGAGAAAAAAGCATCCCACTGCGCGCTTGGTGCTCCAAGTACACGATGAGTTGCTTGTGGAATGCAAAGAGGAAGAAAGTGAAGATGTGCTGCGCTTGTTGAAAGAAGAGATGGAAGGAGTTTGGTCTCTGAACGTTCCTCTCGTTGTAGATGGGGGCATTGGAAAAACCTGGTACGAGGCGAAAGAATAAGAAAATCAAAACAGCCTCTGCGGTTATTGTTTTTCCGCAAAAGGCAGAATATATTAAAAGAGAGGATAGGATATTTATGAATCCTGAGGAAAAACGAACTTGGGCGGAAATTTCCATGCAGGCGATAGAAGAAAATTATTACGAATTGCGGCGCTTGATCGGTACAGATTGCCGCTTTTTGGGAGTGGTAAAAGCGAACGGATATGGACACGGCGCGATCCCAGTAGCAAAACGGCTGGAAGAGATGGGTGCAGATTATCTGGCGGTGGCTTGCCTGGATGAAGCGATAGAGTTGCGGAACGCCGGTCTGTCCATGCCGATTCTGATTTTGGGTATCACACCACTGGAATTTGCGCC
>JAFOJR010000131.1 GCA_017420125.1 Oscillospiraceae bacterium
ATACCTATCAGTCTGAAAATACGCCAAGGTATCACGCGCGTGATGTGGCAAAATTTCGATGCGCGCGCGCTAACGCATTGTTGCTGCTGGGTTCTGCCACACCTTCTGTTGAAAGCTTTTATCATGCACAGCAAGGGACTTATCACATGGTTTCTCTCCCGGAACGATACAATGCCGCGATTCTGCCACGGGTTTTCATTTCAGATATGAAAGAAGAACTCAGACGTGGAAACGGAGGAACCATTGGAGAACGTTTGCGAAACGAATTGGAGTGGAACTTAGAACAGGGACAGCAAAGCATCCTGTATCTGAACCGCAGAGGAAACAGTCAGATGATTGTGTGTGGAGAATGCGGCTCAGCGCCATCCTGTCCGCACTGCAGTGTATATCTCACATATCACTCTGTAAATGGGAGGCTGATGTGTCATCATTGCGGTTATTCTGAGCCGCTGCCCCATTCCTGCAAAGAATGCGGTGGACAGTATAAATTTATTGGTGCAGGAACGCAAAAAGTCCAAGAAGAACTGCAAACCCTTTTTCCCGGTGTGGAAATTTTGCGCATGGACACGGATACTGTTTCCGCAGCAGGATCACATCAGAAAATACTGGAACGGTTTGCCAACAAAAAAGTTCCCATTCTTTTAGGCACGCAAATGGTGGCAAAAGGGCTTGATTTTTCATCTGTCACGCTGGTTGGAGTCATTGCGGCGGATTTATCTCTTTATATGGATGACTTTCGAGCAAGCGAGAGAACATTTTCCCTTTTGACCCAAGTGGTGGGACGCGCGGGGCGGGGCGCTTTGGAAGGTCGTGCCGTGATCCAGACATATACCCCTCAAAACGAGGTGATTCAGTGTGCAGCGCGCCAAGATTACGACGCTTTTTATACGTCGGAAATTCAACTGCGGAAATTGCGAAACTGCCCTCCGTTTTGTGATTTGTTTGTCTTGTCGTTTGCTGGACGAAACGAACAAAAAGTGATAGAAGCCTGTACATTTGTAAAAAGAGGGCTGCAGAAGACCATAACACAGAAAGAGTGGATTCCGTATCACTTGGATGTAATGGGCCCGGCCCCGGCACATCTGGTAAAACGAAATGATCAATACCGCTATCAAATTACCGTTGCATGTGTCAACCGGGAACCGGTTCGACGATTATTTGCCGGCGTATATCGTACGTTTCAGTCGGATCAAAGATGGCGGAACGTTTCCCTTTCTATCGAGATCAATGGAAACATTTAATAAAAAATATAAGTTTGAGTGGAATCCATACCACTGAAGGAGGAAGAAATATGTCCGTACGCAAGATTTATGTCCAAGGAGAAGAAGTGCTTACAAAAAAGGCACATCCTGTGACAAAATTTGATCATAAGCTCCACATTTTGCTGGACGATATGAAGGATACTTTAATCAAAGCGGAAGGAGCAGGGCTTGCTGCCCCGCAGGTGGGGATTCTGCGAAGAGTGATTGTGGTATCGGACGGGGAAACCATTACCGAATTGGTGAATCCGGAAATTATTGCAACACAAGGGGAGCAAAATGGGTTAGAAGGCTGTTTGAGCGTGCCGCAAAAGTATGGCATAGTAAAGCGTCCGCAGATTGTGACGGTAAAAGCCCAGGATCGAAACGGATATCCCTTTACCATGACAGGTCAGGATTTGTTGGCACGGGCGTTCTGTCACGAAATTGATCACTTGAACGGGATTTTATACACAGAATATGTAGACAGGCTTTTCACACCGGAGGAAGTTCAAAACATGGCCGAGGAGGAAGCATGAGAATTTTATTTATGGGGACGCCTGTTTTTGCACAGGCATCTTTGCAGGCGCTGGTGGAGCAACATTATGAAGTGATCGGTGCATATACCCAGCCGGACAAAAAGCAAAACCGTGGCATGAAGAAGCTGCCAAGCCCTGTAAAGGAATATGCCATTACAGAAGGGATTCCGGTTTTTACGCCGGAAACGCTGCGGAGCGATGAGGAAGTTCAACGGATTGGGGAAATGGAACCGGACTTAATTGTCGTAGTAGCATACGGAAAACTTTTGCCGGAAGCAATTTTGCAAATCCCAAAATATGGATGCATCAATGTACATGCTTCCCTTTTACCCAAATATCGGGGAGCCGCACCGATCCAGTGGGCTGTTTTAAACGGGGAAAAGGAAACAGGTGTTACGATCATGCACATGGTAAAAGAGTTGGATGCCGGTGATATGATCCAATGGGAAAAAACAGAGATTGGAACGGATGAAACCGCAGAAGTGCTCCACGACCGCCTGATGCAAATGGGAGCACAGCTTTTGGTTCGTACCATTCCGCTGATCGCCTCTGGTGCGGCAATCCGCACGCCGCAGGACCCGGCTGCGTTTTCTTATGCACCGATGCTGACAAGAAAATTATCCCCTATGGATTTTCAAAAATCAGCAGCGGAACTGCACAATCAGGTTCGCGGATTGTATCCCTGGCCTTCCGCCACTGCGATGCTGGGCGAGAAGAAGTTAAAAATCCTGCAGACCCGTTTGACGGGGGAACATACGGAACAGCAGCCTGGAAGGATTGTCGACAGTACCAAAGAAGGGATCCGAGTTGCATGCGGCAATGGAAGCGTGCTCTTAATTACAAGACTGCAGGCAGAAGGCGGAAAGAAAATGAGCGCGTCAGAGTATCTCCGCGGGCATGCATTGTCGCCTTCAGATTATTTCCTGGGAAAACAAGCCTAAAGAAAAGGGGAAGAAAAAATGAAAACTGCCCGCGAAGTGGTTTTGTTAACTCTTTCTGCCTGTGAGAAGGAAGGCGCATGGGCAGGAGCCTATTTGAGTGGCGCACTGCGGCAAGAAGGTATTTCAGGAAAAGAAGGGGCGCTGGCCTTGCGGCTATGTTATGGCGTACTGCAAAATCGCATGCTCTGTGATTTTTATATTTCCGAATTTTGCACGGTTCCGCTGCGGAAACTGGAGCGAATGGTATTGAATGCA
>JAFOJR010000132.1 GCA_017420125.1 Oscillospiraceae bacterium
ACCGGAGACACTTGCTGCTGTTTTGTGCCGTCTTCTGGCTCGAATTGAACAGGCGGACTTTATTCCCTGCCTTCTGTTAAAGGATGATCAGCCAAAAGACTTTACCTGTTTTCCCGTGCGCCAGTATGAAGGCTACTTTCAAATACAGGAACGGACAAGCTTTTCCGCTCTGCTGGATGAATTTTATGCCCGGCGGGAGACAAAAGAGCGGATGTCCGCCAAAAGCAGCGGTCTGCACCGCAGTGTTGTTTCCGCCAGGGAGCGCACCATGCGCAGGATGACGGTCCAGAAAAAAGAACTGGCCGATGCGGAAAACCGAGATACTTTGCGCATATTCGGGGATTTGATCACGTCCAATATCCATCAAATGCATAAGGGCATGGACCGGATTGCCGTGGTGAACTATTATGATGAAGCGGAGGGAAAAGTGGAGATTCCGCTGGACCCGCTTCTGACACCCCAGCAGAATGCGGCCCGATATTATAAAAAATATCAAAAGGCAAAGACCGCGGCGGGAATACTCAAAGAGCAGATCCAGCGGGGAGAGGCAGACCTGATTTACTTAGACAGCGTGTTGGACGCTCTTTCCAAAGCAGAGCGGGAGCAGGACCTGCAGGAAATTCGGGAAGAGCTGCAGGCGGGCGGTTATGTAAAGATCAGCAGCAAAGAAAAACGACAAAAGAAAAAGCAGCCGATTTCCAAGCCGCTGATGTTTCGATCTTCCGCCGGCCGCACGATTCTGGTGGGGAAAAACAATGTACAAAATGACCAGTTGACATTGAAAACCGCATTTAAAAGCGACTGGTGGTTTCATGTGCAGAAACGCCCGGGTTCCCACGTGATTTTGCAGTGGGAAGGAATGGAGCCGGACGATCAGAGTGTTTTGGAGGCAGCGCAGCTGGCCGCCTATTTTTCCAGCGCCCGGGAGGGGAACAATGTTCCCGTGGACTATACCCCCGTGCGGTATGTGAAAAAACCCAACGGCGCCCGGCCGGGCATGGTGATTTATGAAACCTATCAAACGGCATATGTGACGCCGGAAGAAACTCTTGTGGAAAAACTACGGGAAAAAATATAAAAGAAAAATATAAAAGAAAAAATAGAAAGGGAGAAAAAAATGATTCCCTGCATCTGTGTTGGACTTGGAGGGTTTGTGGGGGCGTCTTTGCGCTATCTCTGTGGCCTGATCCCGTTTGTCGGCAGTTTTCCGATAATTACTTTGCTGATCAATTTGGTGGGTTCTTTCTGTATTGGCCTGATCACCGCGCTCTCTGGACAATGGCTGTCTCCCAATGTGACGCTGTTTTTAAAAACTGGATTTTGCGGTGGATTTACCACTTTTTCTACATTCTCTCTGGAAATGTTCCAATTGGTTCATGAAAGAAAACTCCCCTTGGCTGTTGTGTATGCAGTAATCAGCGTATGTCTGTGCCTTTTGGGGGCCTTTTGGGGGAATGCAATAGGTGGCGCGTTGCTCCGCCGAACGGTATGAGAAAAAAGCTGCCGCAGGCATTGCCTGCGGCAGCTTTGATTATGAGAAAAGAATGTTTTATTTCTGATGATCAACCTGATACATGTATGCCACCAGATCCACCATTTTGCTTGCATAGCCCATTTCATTGTCATACCAAGCCACTAGTTTTACGAAGGTATCAGACAGGGCGATTCCTGAAGTGGCGTCGAAGATGGAAGTACGGGTGTCGCCGATGAAATCAGAGGAGACCAGAGGTTCTTCTGTATAGCCCATAATACCTTTCATTTCATTCTCGCATGCCCTGCGAATGACAGCACAGATTTCATCGTAGGTGGTGGGACGGGAAAGGCGAACGGTTAAATCCACCACGGAGACATCCAGCGTGGGAACACGGAAGGACATTCCTGTGAGTTTTCCCTTCAGGCTGGGGATGACCTTGGAAACCGCTTTGGCTGCACCGGTAGAGGCAGGGATGATATTGCCGGATGCGGCCCGCCCGGCCCGCCAGTCTCTTTTGGAAGAGCCGTCGACGGACTTCTGCGTAGCGGTGATGGAGTGGATGGTGGTCATCAAGCCTTCGGTGATGCCGAAGTTGTCATTGATGACTTTGGCCAGCGGGGCCAGACAGTTGGTGGTGCAGGAGGCACTGGAAATGACGTCCATAGAGGGGTCGTATGTGTCGTGATTTACCCCCATGACAAACATAGGCGCATCAGCGGAGGGAGCGGAAATCAAAACTTTTTTAGCGCCTGCTTTCAAATGGACTGACGCCTGCTCCAGTTTGGTAAATTTGCCGGTGCACTCGATAATATATTCTGCGCCGTATTTGGCCCAATCCAGATTGGAAGGATCCGATTCATGCACAATCGGGATTTTTTTGCCATTGACGATAACTCCGTCTTCCACCGGCGTGATTTCTCCTTTGAAGTGGCCGTGGACCGTATCATATCGCAGCAAGTATGCCAGATATTCCGGTACGGTGTTGGGGTTGTTGATGCAGACAAATTCAATGTCATCTCGGTCGATTCCGGCACGAAAAACCAGTCGACCGATGCGGCCGAATCCGTTGATGCCTACTTTAATACTCATGGTTATCTACCTCCATCATATAATCCTCACTAGTATTTTATTATATACCACTCCATTGGAATTTAAAAGTCTTTTCTCGGCTATTTTTCGTTAAAAAGCGAAAAAAATGCAGACAGGTGTAGAAAAAGCGAAAAAATGCAGACCGGTGTAGAAAATGAAATAAATGAATGGAAAATATAAAATGGATGTGGTAAAATAACAGTACATTTTTTGATGAGGAGGTTTTTAAGATGAGCCTGGAGAAAAAATTCTACATTTGCAAGAAATGTCAAAAAATCATCGGTGTGTTACAGGACTCCCCTGTTCCCACTGTCTGCTGCGGTGAGAATATGCAGCTTCTGGAAGCCAACACGGTGGATGCATCCAACGAAAAGCATGTGCCGGTGGTTGCTGTGGAAGGAAACCTGGTGAAGGTTTCTGTGGGCAGCGCAGAGCATCCCATGCTGCCGGAGCATTTTATCCAGTGGATTTATCTGGAAACCGAAAAGGGCGGCCAGAGAAAAGCGCTGAAGCCGGGAGAAAAACCGCAAGCTGTTTTTG
>JAFOJR010000133.1 GCA_017420125.1 Oscillospiraceae bacterium
AAGGGACAAACCCCGCCCACGGCATGACCTGTTTCTGCTGCGACCTCTTCTGCGGTGAGCATTTTTGCCTTTGTGCCAAACTGGGCCTTAAATTTGGGATTATCGATTTTGGCGTCTCCTGCGGTGACTACAAGGATACATCCACCGTCTTTTCCGCGGAAGGAGAGTGTTTTTGCAATTCTCTGCGGCGCGACATGCAAAGCGTTTGCGGCCAATTCCACTGTTGCACTGGAGACCGAAAATTCCAGAATTTCCGATTCACGGCCCAGAGCGCGAAAATGGGCGCGTACCTGTTCAATGGACATGATTTTTCATTCCCCTCGCTTCGCTTCCGTTTTTTGCAGGAATTTTTTACTGTTTACAATGAAGCGTTCGTGAATCCCTTCGCCGATGATACCACTTTCATCATAGGCAGAAACGGCAAATACAATTCGCTTTCGATCCACCTCTGTGACGGTGCATTCTGCCCAAATACGCATTCCGATGGGCGTAGCTGCCAAGTGAGAGATTTGAAGCTTGGTGCCGACCGTACTTTCGCCCTCGGACAGATATGGAGATAAGGAAGAAAAGGCGGCCTGCTCCATTAAAGCGATCATGAAGGGAGTGCCAAATACCGGCAATGCACCGGAACAGGCGGCGGTGGCAGTATTTTCCTGCGTGACCAGAGAATCTGCCCGGCCTTTTAAACCAATAGGGATCATGATGGATTGCTCCTTTCTAATTGTAAAAGATTTCCCTGCTTTTGTGAAAGCATCGGAAAAGAGGGGGGATTTTGTCTGAAAAGGAAACCGGTTTGGCGTTTAGCCCGCTTTTGCAGCAGTCAGGCGGGACCATTCGGAATCATACAGGGCCAACGTGTCTTCGGGAAGGTTGGTGAAGATTTCCATGTTGGCGATGCGATCTGCCGGGGGATAGGCAATGGTGCTGTTTTTCAGATCGTCATCCAGCAGATTATATGCCTCGATAGACGGGACGCAGTAACCGGTGACATCGGCGTTGCGAACCATGATTTCCGGCTTGCACATAAAGTTGATGAAGGCCTCCGCATTATCCTTGTTTTCCGCACCTTTGGGAATGCACATGGCATCCAGGAACAAATTGGTTCCTTCTTTGGGAGAACAGAAAGCCAGATCCGGATTTTCGGAAATCATGGTGATGGCATCCCCGGCATAATAGGGACCGATAGCGGACTCACCGGAGATCATTTTTTCGAAAATCTGATCCATTACATATGCCTGTACAATACCGGCTTCTTTTTGCTGGATCAGGAGATCAGTGGCTTCTTTGATTTGAGATTCATCTGTGGTATTGAGAGAATAGCCCAGATATTTTAATGCCAGACCGATGGCATCTCTGGAATTGTTGAACATCAGGACCTGGCCCTTGTTGGCTTCGTCAAACAAAACGCTCCAGCTGTCCACCGGGCCGGTGACTTTTGTGGTGTTGTAGATAATTCCAACACTGCCCCAGGAGTAAGGAACGGAATACGTGCCGTCCGGATCATAGGAAAGCACTTCCGGTTTGATATTAAACTGAGACAGGTCGATTTTCGCAGCATTGGGAATGTTGGAGAAATCCAGTGGTTCCAGCATATCTTCCTGAATCATACGGCTGATCATATAATCAGACGGGATGATCACGTCATAACTGGAGCCTCCGCTCTTTAAAGTGGAGTACAGAGCTTCATTCGTTTCAAATGTGCTGTAATTGACATGGATGCCGGTTTCTTCTTCGAATTCATCGAAAATGGATTCATCGATATATTCGCCCCAATTGTAGACATTGACTACATTGGAGGACCCACCACAGCCAGCGAGGGCAAAGGGAAGGATCATGGCGAAGACCAAAAGGAACATGATGTGTTTTTTCATTTTTACTCTCCTTCACTTTCTCCCAAGAGGGAGATGATTTCATTTGATACAATTTCATCCACAGGCATTTCCGAACCTTTGATTTGCTGGCGGCGGTTCCGTTCCTGCCGTTCCTGCCGAATCTGCCGCACATTGATGATGATCAGCAATATCAGCACGAAAAGGAACATCAGCGTGGAGACAGCGTTGATTTCCGGGCTGATCCGTTTTCGGGTCATGGCGTAAATCTCCATTGCCAGCGTAGATACGCCGGAACCGGCTGTGAAATAACTGATGACGAAATCGTCAATGGACATAGTGAATGCGATCAACATTCCGTTAAACACGCCGGGCCAAATTTCCGGCAGGACCACCTTCCAAAAACTTTGCCAGGGAGTTGCGCCCAGATCCAAAGCAGCTTCCATCAGGTTGGGGTCCAGCTGCCGCAGTTTTGGCATGACGGACAGGATGACATACGGGACGTTAAATGTGATATGTGCCATTAAGAGGGTGCCGAAGCCCAGGCGGAATCGGAAGCCCAGCGCAGTAAGCGCGCCGCCGAAAAAGACAAACAGAAGCATCAAAGAGACGCCTGTGATGATATCTGCGTTAATTAAGGGAATGTTGTTGATAGAGAGAAACAGGCCGCGGGGGCGGCGTTTCATGGCAGAAAAGCCCATTGCAGCGGCGGTTCCCACCACTGTGGCAATCAAAGCCGACAGGATTGAGACCAGAAATGTGGTGGTGATGGCGGATAAAATCCGCTCGTTTTGGAATAGCTGCGTGTACCAATCCAATGTAAAACCTGCCCAAACGGAGCGGCTTTTGGATGCGTTGAAAGAAAAAATGATCAGAACGGCGATGGGAGCATAAAGAAATATTCCGATCAACGTCATGAACAGGCGGCTGCCAAATCGATTTTTTTTCATAGCACCACCGCCCCTTCCTCACCTTCGCCGAAGCGGTTCATAACGGCCATACAGATCATGACGATGATCATCATCACAAGAGAGATGGCAGATCCTAGGTGGGGATTATAGACATTGCCCAGGAACTGATTTTCGATCAAATCTCCCAGCAGCCATGTCATTCCGCCGCCTAAGAGTTTGGAAATAACAAAAGTAGATACGGCAGGGATGAATACCATGGTAATCCCAGACAGGACACCGGGCAAAGACAGGGGGAAGATGACCCGCTTGAACACCATAACGCTGTTGGCTCCCAGATCCTGAGCGGCCTCAATAACGCTCCGGTCAATTTTTTCGATGACAGAAAAAATCGGCAGGATCATAAACGGCAGGAAATTGTATACCATACCGATTACCACGGCGGCATTCGTGTTAATGATATGCAGCGTGGGAAGGCCTAGCAAGGCGAGCAGGCGGTTGAAAAGTCCGGTGTCTTCCAAAATGGACATCCAGGCATATGTCCGAAGCAGAAAATTCATCCACATGGGCAGCATGATAAAAATCATGGCTACCTTGCGTATGGTGGCGGATTCTTTTGCTAAAAAATAGGAAAGCGGATAGCCGATGGCGAGGCAAATAGCCGTTGCAATGATGGCCAGCAGGAAGGAATTGGAAAAAATTCCTGCATACTGCAGCATGCCGGAGAAGTTTTCAAATGTAAATCCACCGCTTTTTGAAGTGAAAGCATAAACAACCACCAAAATCAGCGGCGCGACAACGAAAATGGCCATCCAGATTACATAGGGAGTCGAGAGCCCTTTTTTGTTCATACATTTGCCCTCCTTCTACATTATGCATCTGCTGCCTGAGCATCAGGCAGAGGAGCGGCTTGGGCGTCTTTCTGTTTCGGCTTGCGCATGATATGGATATCGTCCGGGGTCAGCGACAGACCGATTTCCTGGCCTACAGCGCGGTGAAGCGTAGATTGCACCAGGAAGGGAAACGCAGGCGTGCGAACGATCATTTCATAGTGGACCCCTTTGAACACGATAGATTCAACGACGCCGCGGATATGTCCCTCTTCCGGCGCACAGATATGGAGATCTTCCGGACGGACAACTACGTCTACCAGTTCGTTTTGAGCAAAGCCACTATCCAGACAGCGGAAGGTGTGTCCTGCAAATGTGACCATATAATCTTCGTTCATAATGCCGTCGATGATATTGCTTTCTCCGATGAAGCTTGCAACGAAAGCATTTTTGGGCTCATTGTAAATATCCGTTGGTGTGCCGATTTGCTGAATGTTTCCCTGATTCATGACGACGATGGTGTCGCTCATGGTAAGCGCTTCTTCCTGATCGTGGGTGACATAGACAAAAGTGATCCCGACCTGCTGCTGGATTTTTTTCAGTTCAATCTGCATTTCTTTCCGCAGTTTTAAATCCAGCGCGCCCAGAGGTTCGTCCAATAATAAGACCTGCGGCCGGTTTACAATGGCCCGGGCAATTGCGATACGCTGCTGCTGGCCGCCGGAAAGCGAATTGACAGACCGCTTTTCGAAGCCGGGAAGGTTGACAAGTTTCAACGTTTCGGTTACCCGGCGTTTAATTTCCGCTTTCGGAAGCTTGGCAATGCGCAGGCCAAACGCCACATTTTCGAATACATTCATATGAGAAAACAAGGCGTATTTTTGGAAAACAGTATTGATGCGCCGTTTATGGGGCGGAACATCATTAATCCTCACACCATCAAAAAAGACACTTCCAGAAGTTGGTTTCTGAAAGCCGCCAATAATCCGCAGTGTTGTGGTTTTCCCACAGCCGCTGGGACCCAATAGTGTGAGGAATTCCCGATCTTTAATATATAAATTGATGGAATTTAAAACAACCTGGTCGTCGAACGCCATGAAACAGTCTTTCAGGCGAATCAGCTCATTGGACATGTATCCTCCCCCGTTCCCCTCGAAAATAGCAAGTAAGGCAACTATATCTTGGAATGCGTAAAAAGTCAATAGGTTCAGGCAATTCCGCATGATATTTTGTTATTTTTTGTCGCTGAAAACAATAGAAGCACCTGCTGAAAACGATGAGCAGGTGCTTCCACGTTCTTTTTTACTTTTTCATTGGATTCAGCCGCCGATGACTTGAAGAGCAGAATCCGTATCAGCTGCTACACAGACCACCACACAAGAGCCGATTTGCTTTACGATGGCATGATCCAGAAGCTGTACCTGCTCCGGAATATAATTCTCGAAAGAAGCGATTCGGTCGCTGATGTGTTGTTTTGCATTTTCCGCCATGGTTTTTGCCGTGGCCTCATCCGGCGCCTGGAAGACTGCGATTTCTTCCGCAGTTGCGCCGCTGCCCAGGAAGACCCGCCCGGTAACGCCGTCCGGCACATCATAAAAATTTTCAATGGCGTTTTGATTTATTTCCGCCAATTGATCTTCAAATTTGACTTGTTTTAAGATGGCTTCTGGGAGAGTTTTTATATCAACGGAAGCACTGCTGTTTCCGCCGCAGGCGCAGAGGCCCAGGAGAAGCAGCAGAGAAAGCAAAGCGGAAATAATGGTTTTTTTTCGGTTTTTCATGAGAGGATCCTCCTTTGATTTTGATTTGATAAGCGATAAACGTTTTTCAGTCAGCTTTATGAAATGCAATTATTTATGGTTCGGTTTTCGCACTGGGAGAGGGAGCACTGCTTTCGGAAGCTGCCTCAGAAGGAGAAGGCGCCGGACTTGCGCTTTCTTTTTTTGTTGTGTTTTCTGTATTCGCCGGCTTTTCTGTCTCGGCGGCAGCGGAGGGACTTGGAGACGGCGAGGCGTCGGGGGTCGTTTCCGCGGGAGCGGGACTTTCCGCAACAGATGCCGAAGGAGAGACAGAAGGAGTGGGCAGGGCGTCGATGACTTCCTGCGGGATGGTGTGGGACTTCAGATAGGCAAGCCATTGTTCACAGGCCTTTTTCTGCAAATGAATGCCGTCAGATGTGAAGTCGCTGGGCAAACAGCCGTTTTCATCTGCAACAGCCTCTGCGACGTTGATGTAGAAAACCTGCTTTTCCTGCGCAACAGCAAAGATGCGCTGGTTAAACATTTGAATACGATCATTGTTGTATATATTGCTGCTGGCGGACTTTTCTTCGCTGACCGGCAAAATGGACTGGAGATAGATGATGGCATCCGGCGAAATTTCCTGGATGGCATCCACAAGCTTTGCATACTGCGCTTGAAATTGATCCAGACTGACCCAGCCCAGTTCATTCAGCCCCAACATAATATATACCTTTTTAAAATTGGAGTTTGCGCGCAAGGCGTCCAGCACAGAAATTTTTGTTCCGTCTTCCTGCTTGACAGTTTCGCGTGTAAACACGGT
>JAFOJR010000134.1 GCA_017420125.1 Oscillospiraceae bacterium
ACCACAGGAAGTCAAGGCGAAACCATGTCCGCCTTGTCTCGCATCGCGTTTTCCAACCACAAGCAGGTGGAAATTGTTCCTGGCGACCGCATTATCATTTCCGCATCTGCCATTCCCGGCAACGAAAAAACTATCAGTCACGTCATTAATGAACTGGTGCGAAAAAATGCAGAGGTCATCTACGAAAAGCTTGCAGACATCCACGTTTCCGGCCATGCCTGTCAGGAAGAGCTGAAAATTATTCATGCTCTGACAAAGCCAAAGTACTTTATTCCCGTTCACGGGGAACAACGTCATTTGCGCACTCATGCTCAATTGGCCCGCACCATGGGGATGGACCCCAAAAACATCCTCATCAGCGACATCGGTAAGGTAATAGAACTGACAAAAGACCATATCCGCATCTGCGGAACAGTCCCCTCCGGTCGGGTTCTGGTGGATGGATACGGTGTGGGCGATGTAGGCAGTGTGGTCCTTCGGGACCGTCGTCATCTGGCGCAAGACGGTATGATTGTGGTTGTGGTCAACCTTTCCGGCGAAGATGGATCTGTCATCTCCGGCCCGGATATTATCACCCGTGGTTTTATTTACGTAAAAGAATCTGAAGATTTAATGGAAGAATTGCGTGCCGTTGTTACCGACACCTTGAACGAATGCCAATCCAACGGTTTTTCTGGTTGGACCGCTCTTAAATCTGCGCTAAAAAACGATCTTTCCAGCTATTTGTATCGAAAAACCCGGCGAAATCCGATGATTTTGCCCGTTATTATGGAAATATAATCATTTCCGAATATACAGCAGCCCCAAACTGCAGTTGCAGTTTGGGGCTGCTTTTCTCAATATGCCGTTTTTTCTCTGGAAAATCAAGTCCGTTTCAATTGTTTTTCCAAATCTCTGCTTTCTACTACAATAGCTACTGGTCGGCCATGGGGGCAGTATTTTATCGCCCCGCTGACAACCGCTTCCGCCACTATCATCAATTCTTCCGGTGTATTGTCTTGGCCGCTTTTGATGGCAAGTTTGCATGCCATTGTGCGCAGCAACTGATCCCGCACTCCTTGGGGATCGGCACGCTGCCCGTGGAGTAATTCCTCTGCTAATGCAAGAAGCGTATTTTCCGTTTGATTCGGCTCTAAATCAAAAGGAATGCTGCGCACAAGCAGGCTCTCTCCACCAAAGGCTTCCACCTCAAATCCGAATTGTGCAAGCAGTTCTATGTTTTGCAGCAAAACATCTCCCAGTTCTTCACGGGCAGTTATAACAATCGGCTGCAGCAGCGTCTGTGACATGGGTTGATACCCTTCCGCCTTCATACGGTCAAACTGCATCCGTTCATGTGCGGCATGCTTATCAATCAAAAGCATTTTTTCTTCTGTTTCCACGATTAAATATGTATGGAACACCTCGCCCACCAGACGAAAAGACGTGGTCTCTTCTGTTTTTTCCTCCACACACTTTTGGTTTTGTTTTTCTCGTTTTGAATCGGAAAGCGGCTTTTCCAGGGGATATTTCACGGCAGCCTCCCGGTGTGTTTCTTGGGGAAGCCGTATCTGATATTGCAGCACGGGTTTTTCAGCTGACGACGCAGCCAAACCAAAAGACGCTCCTTGGTATGGAACACGTAACTCATCTGCCACACGGTCCCAATCAGACTCCACTTGCGCCTTGGCCGCTGTCCCCAACTCTGTTTTCGAATGCCGCTCTGTCTGCTGCTGTTTTTTCTCCGAAACCGTCTGTTCCGCCTCCGCCAACGCATTTTGATGAAACTGCATCCTGGGATATGCGGTCCCATGCTCCATCGCTCTGGAAACACTTTGATAAACCAGGTCAAACATCTGGCGTTCCTTTGCAAACTTCACTTCCGTTTTTGTGGGATGGACGTTCACATCCACCATAGAAAGCGGCATTGTGATTTGCAACACACAGGCAGGAAATTTCCCCACCATTGACTGGTTTTTATATGCCTCTTCCAATGCCGCCATTAATACACGGGATTTAACAAACCGACCATTAACAAAAAAGTATTGTTGATTTCTGGTGCCCTTGCAATGACTGGGCTGTGAAACAAACCCGTTAATGGCACAATTTTCCCATTCCCCTCGC
>JAFOJR010000135.1 GCA_017420125.1 Oscillospiraceae bacterium
CATTTGTTGGGCAAATTCCGCAGGGTCGATACCATAGGTACCTGTAGCCGGATCCGGCAACCCTGCATTTGCTTTGACAATCAACGGCAAGGAAGTGCAGTCTGCCAGCTTCTTTGCCAAAGGCAGAATTTCTGCCGGCCCAAGGGAACAGTTAATGCCTATAGCATCCACACCCAGGCCTTCCAGCGTTGCCGCCATGGCAGGAATGCTGCATCCTGTAAAAGTGCGCTCGTTTTCTTCAAAGGTCATGGTAACAAAAACAGGTAGATCCGTCTGCTCTTTCGCCGCTAAAACAGCTGCCTTCACTTCGTATAAATCACTCATGGTTTCGAATACAATAAGGTCCACCCCAGCAGCAGCGCCTGCCTGCACCGGCCGGGCAAACAACGCATACGCTTCTTGGAAAGACAGTGTCCCACCCGGCTCCATCATCTGACCGGTTGGACCAATGGACAACGCCACCTTCGCTCGTGTGCCCGCTGCTGCCTTTGCGCAGGCAACGCCTGCACGAACGACTTCTTCTACAGAATACCCACTGTCCTGCAGTTTGGACTCATTCGCGCCAAAAGTGTTTGTATAAATAATTTCACTTCCGCTGTCCACATAATTTCGATGTATCTCTGTGATCAGCGTTGGATTTGTAATGCAAAGCAGCTCCGGCATGGCACCTGGCTGCAAACCAGCCGCCTGCACCATGGTCCCCATGGCACCATCTAAAAATGTAATTTCATTTTTCTCCCATACCCTGCTCACACGTTATCCCTCCCTTTCGATAAGCGCAAGTTTCCCGTTTGCTGCATACTGCACATCCGCTTTTCTGTCCTTTTGTCTTCTCGTGGCATAAGCCAATCACAGCTGTAACTGATTTTCGAGGTGTTAATAAACCGCTGTTGCTGACAAACAATCCGATTTTTCGTCCGGCGTCCAGTATTTGTAAAAAAGGACGCTGCAGGTCCAGCGGCAAATCACCATAGCCAGGGGAAAAACGGGACGTGAAAAATGGAGGCGGGCCGGCCAGCTGCGCACGCAGTTTTTCTTCTGCCGCCGCGCAGGCGGCCTCCACTGCCGCACTTGCACACGCATCCAGAAACAGTGCTTTGGTCAAATTCTTCACCTGAGCGTTTCGAATGGCCTGCTCCACTTCACTGCCAATGGTCACGGCCATCAGAACACAGGCATACGCTCCTGACAATTGTTCTGCGATGGCGGCGCCGGGCAACATAAAATCCATTTCTGAAAGGCGCACCGGATGATGCTCTTTTAAAGAAAACACTTGTGCCACCATTCGAGGCCGGGCCAAAGAAGAGACCTGTGTATAACAAGCTTCAAACTGTTCTTTCAGTCCATCAGGCAAAGAACCGGAGCGATGCCCGGCATATCGCAGGGCTTCTGCCGGATCAATTTTAATTTCCAATCGTTCCATCTACATCGCTCCTTCCTTTTTGGGGTTAGTATAAAAGGAATCCATAAAAAAGTAAAGAGGATATGGCTGAAAAAAAACAGAATATGCTTGCTTTTCTGCTGTATCCATGATATAATGCTGCGAAAGTAAGTTGCTATTTTATCATTTGGTGCAATGCACATCCAATGAGTGGGGTTTCCCCACTCTTTTTGTTGGATAAGAAGGTTTTGTTACTGCTTGGTACGGCTTTCTTTTCCTGAAAATCCGTTTATACTTTTGTGCAACAACATATTTCGTGCAGAAAACACAAAGGCAGCCATCAAAAATGTTTTTGGAATCGGGTACGGTATGTTCCCCTTTTTCAATCCACAGAGGAAGGAGCTCTTTTCATGAGCAAACTAACAGAACGAGTCACACAAGCTGCAGTTCCCATTGCAGCACAGCAAGGCTGTTCCGTCTGGGACGTAGAATACGTTAAAGAAGCCGGTGCCTTCTTTCTGCGCATTTATATCGATCATCCGGACGGCGTCACCATTGATCAATGTGAGGCCGTCAGCCACGCCATCAGCGACTGGCTGGATGAAACGGACCCTATTGCTGAAAGTTACACTTTAGAAGTATCGTCTGCCGGAGCAGATCGGGTTTTAAAACGTCCCTCTGATTTTGCCGCCTTCATGGGAAAGGAAATCAGTGTGCGGCTTTACCAGCCGCGGGATAAGAAAAAGGAATGGATCGGTACCTTAGCCGAATACGATGCCGGCGCGGTAGTTCTCTCCGTTCCGCAAAAAACAGGAAATATCCCTGTTCGATTTGAAAAAAATGAAATTGCCCAGGTTCGCCTGTATGTGGCATGGTAGCGGACCAGAATTAGGAGTGGAATACGATCATGAATGCCGATTTTTTCTTTGCCATTGAACAATTAGAAAAGGAAAAAGGAATCCCGAAAGAATATATGCTGGATAAAATTACCCAGGCTTTAATTACGGCATATCGTCAGTTGGGTGACAACAATACGGATCACGTGGAAGTCCAAATTGATGAAGCGAAAAAGGCCATCCGCATGCTGGTCAAAAAAGAAGTGGTAGAAGATGTTTTTTGCCCTTCCTGTCAGATCTCTTTAGAGGAGGCCCAAACCATTTCTCCTCAATATCAATTGGGAGATGTGGTTCAGACAGAATTTAAAACCGATCAATTTATTCGACGCGCTGCGCAAACGGCGCGCCAAGTTATCATCCAAGGGATCCGCGAGGCAGAACGGGGTATCATTTATGATGAATTTACCTCAAAAGAACATGAGGTGCTTACCGGTGTTGTCACACGAATTGATCCTCGCTCGGGCAGTGCTTCCCTGAAAATCGGCAGCGGTTCGGAAACAACTGAGGCTTTGCTTTCTGCCAGTGAACAGGTCCACGGGGAAACGCTGACAGAAGGCATGCATTTAAAGGTTTATGTGGTGGAAGTGCGAAAATCTACCCGCGGGGCGCAGGTGCTTTTGTCCCGTACCCACCCTGGCTTGGTAAAGAGGCTGTTTGAGTTGGAAGTCCCGGAATTGTATGACGGTATCGTGGAACTGAAAAGTATTGCTCGAGAAGCCGGCAGTCGGACAAAAATCGCCGTTTCTTCCATCGATCCTGCCATCGACCCCATCGGTGCTTGTGTTGGCCCCCGCGGCAGCCGCGTTTCCAATGTGGTTCAGGAATTGGGAGGGGAAAAAATGGATATCATCAAATATAGTGAAGATCCTGCAGCTTATATTGCTTCCGCCCTTTCTCCTGCTGATGTAATATCTGTATCTGTCAGTGCAGAGGGGAAAAGCTGCCGCGTCATTGTACCAGACGATCAATTAAGTCTGGCTATCGGCAAAGAAGGGCAAAACGCCCGCTTGGCTGCGAAATTAACAGGTTATAAAATCGATATTAAACCGGCCTCCTTCCAGCCTGAAGAAGAGCTTCTGCAGGATTTGTCGGAAGAAACAGAAGAAGTAGAAGAAGCAAAAGAAACAGAAGGAACAGAAGGAACAGAAGAAGTTCTGTAAGTCGAACCATCTTGCCACAGCAGCAAAAAGGGGGATTGTATGGCACAAAAAAAAGTGCCGATGCGGCAGTGCATCGGCTGTCGTGAAATGAAGCCCAAGCGAGAATTAATCCGCGTGGTAAAGTCACCGGAAGGCGTCATTTCGCTGGATCCGAAAGGAAAAATGCCTGGTCGTGGCACCTATATCTGTCCACAGGCATCTTGTTTGGCCAAAGCGCGAAAATCCAAAGGGATGGAGCGCGCCCTTTCTACCGCCATTCCCCTGGAGATTTATGAATCTTTGGAGGCACAGCTGGAGGCAGTCGAGCATGGATAATATTTTGCGGTTTTTGGGCCTTGCGAAAAAAGCCGGAAAACTGGCATTGGGCGAAGAACCTGTAGGCGCTGCTGCAAGGGCAAACACCTGTAAACTGATGCTTATCGCAGAAGATGCAGCGGACAATACCATCCGTCGTTCGGCGCACTTTGCTCAATATGGCAATATCCCCCGGCTAACGCTCCCTTACTCTAAGGAGGAACTGGGGCGGGCCACAGGCCGGACTTCCGTTGCTCTGCTGGCCGTTACGGATATCGGATTTGCAGATTCCATCGCACAAAAACTATTGTCCTCCTGTAATACAGCGAAATATCAGGAAACCGCTACCTTCCTTTCCCAACAGGCCAACTGCGCCAAAATGCGCAGAGCTGAACGGCGAACTCACGAAAAAAACATCAAAAGTGGCAAGAAAAAAGTTACTAAATAAATTCATATCTTATCGCTCCATCAACTTTCATCTGCAGATGGAAACACATACACCCAAAAAACGGAGGTGTCCTATTTGAGTAGTTTAAACAAGTATCGAGTACATGAAGTGGCAAAAGATTTTGGCGTCGGATCAAAATTTATTATGGATATTTTGACCAAATACGCCCAAACGCCAAAAAATCATATGCAGGTTTTGGATGAGCAGGAACTCTCCATCATTTTCGAGTATATGACCCAGCATCACCAGGTAGAGAACCTGGAAGAGGTGTTTGCCGTCCCTGAAAAAAATGCTGCTCCTGCGGCTGCGGCTGCGCCTGCCGCCCAGAAGCCCTCCGATTCTTCTAAGCCTGCAGCAACTCAAAAATCTTCTGAAAGCCAAGGGGCTGTACCGTCAAAACAACCGAGTTCTAAAATCCCGCAGAAGAAAATTGTAGACACGCGAAAGAGTACAGCCATTAATCTGGACCGCTATGATGAACGTCTGGAAAAACTGGCTCCGGAACGTGCCCAAAACATTAAAACAGGCAAAGAGAAATTCCGGAACAGCAATCAGCGTCGGAACAGC
>JAFOJR010000136.1 GCA_017420125.1 Oscillospiraceae bacterium
GATTATCCTGCTGAATTTGAAGCCCCCTGGTGGGTTTCCACCTTCCTGCCTTATATCATCCTTATCATTATTATGGTTGCGGTCATCTTTTTCTTCACCCGCCGCGCAGCCATCGGCGGTGGGATCGATAAAACAGCTCACTTTGGGAAAGCCCGCACCAAAACGGCTTACGACGAAAAGAAACGAACAACATTTGCCGACGTAGCTGGTGCGGATGAAGAAAAAGAGGAACTGCAGGAAATTGTGGAATTTCTCCGCAATCCCAAGCGTTTTATCAGTCTGGGCGCACGGATTCCCAAAGGTGTTTTACTGGTGGGCCCGCCAGGCACCGGTAAAACTTTAATTGCCAAGGCTGTGGCAGGCGAAGCAAACGTGCAGTTTTTATCCATCTCCGGTTCCGATTTTGTGGAGCTGTATGTGGGCGTTGGCGCGTCGCGGGTACGGGACCTGTTTGACCAGGCAAAAAAAGCTGCTCCCTCTATTGTCTTCATTGATGAAATCGATGCAGTGGGCCGCCAGCGAGGCGCAGGTCTGGGTGGTGGTCACGACGAAAGGGAACAAACCTTAAACCAACTCTTAGTGGAAATGGACGGCTTTGGCAACAATCAGGGCGTCATTGTCCTGGCCGCTACCAACCGGCCGGATATTCTGGACCCTGCTCTGCTGCGCCCCGGCCGGTTTGACCGGCAGGTATTTGTCGGGATGCCTGACATGCGGGGCCGAGAGGCCATCTTAAAAGTGCATACCCGGGAAAAACCCCTTGCAGAAGATGTAGACCTTGCCGCTCTGAGTAAAATCACCCCTGGTTTCACTGGTGCAGACTTGGAAAATCTGGTCAATGAAGGGGCCCTTTTGGCTGCGCGCCGCGGCCAGCAATTTATCACCATGGACGACCTGCAGGAAGCGATGCTCAAAGTCGTGGCAGGGCCGGAAAAGCGAAGCAAGGTAATTTCCGATCACGAACGAAACCTGACCGCTTACCATGAAGCGGGTCACGCTGTTGTCATCCAGAATCTGAAAACCCATGCACCGGTCCACCAGATTTCCATTATTCCGCGAGGACAAGCTGGCGGCATGACAATTTCCCTTCCAAAAGAAGATAAAAACTTTGTCTCCCGGAACGAAATGTTTGAGCAGATTGTTTCCCTCCTGGGTGGCCGGGTAGCAGAACAAATGGCCTTGGGCGATATCTCTACCGGCGCTTCCAACGATATCCAACGCGCCTCTGAAATCGCAAGGAAAATGGTCACAGTTTACGGCATGAGTCCTCGTCTGGGCACCGTTTCCTTCGAATCCGGCCACGATGAAATCTTCATCGGCCGCAGTATGGCACAAACCCGCTCCTATTCGGAAGAAGTGGCTGCCATTATCGATGAGGAAGTAAAGTCCCTGATCGACAAGGCATATGCTATGTGCGAATCTATTTTAAATGAGCACATGGACAAGGTAAAGTTGGTAGCTTCTTACCTGCTGGAAAATGAAACGATGGACGGAGAGACTTTCCAAGCTCTCTTCACTGAGAAGCCAGACCTCCCCAGTCCGGAAGTCCCTTCTGTACAATAAGCAAAGATCTTTGGTTTTTGATTTGTCCCTGCTCTGTAACACATTACAGAGCAGGGGCTTTTTTTGCCCAGTCATTTGGCAAATTGTCGCATAATCCCCTTTCTCTTTGTTAAAACTATGAAAAAGGAGGGGGATTTTTTCATGCGTTCCCATCGAATAAAATGTGCTGTAGCCGGCGGCTTAGCCGGAATCGTCAACGGATTTTTCGGCGGGGGCGGCGGGATGATTTTGGTGCCGCTTCTCACAAAGTGGATTGGGCTGCCCACACGGAAAGCTTTTGCTACCTCCGTTTCCATTATTCTCCCTCTTTGCGCGGTTTCCGCAGTCATTTATCTGATCCGCACGCCCTGTTCTGTTTTAGATGCCATTCCGTATCTTTGCGGCGGCTTGGTCGGCGGACTCCTGGGCGGAAAGTGGTTCCGGCATATACCCGTGCAGTGGCTGCACTGGATTTTTTGTTTGTTTCTGCTGTATGGCGGGGTGAAATCCCTGTTCTTTTGACCTGATCCGCTCCATATTTTCCTGTTTTATCCAAAAAGGAGGCGTTTCCCCTGCATTGGACTCTTGCTGTTTTGTCCGGTACTGTTACAGGCATCCTTTCCGCTTTCGGCGTAGGCGGCGGTACGCTTCTGCTGACGATTCTATCCGCTTTCGCGGGGATTCCGCAGCAAACTGCTCAGGGGATCAACCTGTTGTATTTCCTCCCCGCTTCCGCCGCCTCTCTGCCCTCACATGTTCAAAATGGACTGATAAATCGAGCCAGTCTTTTTCCTGCCGTTTGCGCCGGAATTTTGGGAACAACAGGCTTTGCCTGGCTGGCCACTGCCATGGACACCCATCTGCTGCGTCGTTTTTTCGGCGCTTTTCTTCTTGCTGTGGGTCTTTTGGAACTGCTGTTCGGCACGGGAACGAAAAAACAGAAAAAGAACCGTTCGTCTCATGCCTCCAAAGACGAACGGCCCTGCTGAAACCTGCGGTATGTTAAATATCCTTCTAAAATTAAAGTGGCGGCCACAGCATCCACCTTGGCCTTTCTTTTTTTGCCTCGCACGCCCTGGCTGGACAAAATCCGATCTGCATCAATGGTGGTACGCCGCTCGTCCCATAAAATTACGGGTAAACCGGTGGCTTCTTTCAGTTTTTGCTCCAATATCCGGCTTTTCTCCGCCCGGGCACCCAATGTAGCGTCCATATTTTTGGGATATCCCAGCACCAGTTCCTCTACCTGATATTCTTTCGCAATGCGGCAGAGTTCCTCCACAACCTGATCCAGGTCCCGCTGATGAATAGTTTTTGCCTCACCTGCAAGAAAGCCGGTAGGATCTGAAATGGCAACGCCGGTACGAGCATCTCCATAGTCAATCGCCATAATACGCATGCTGTATCCTCCTTTCCGTCCAAAGGGCAAAATGTGTCTCGTCTCTGTTTCTCTCTTCCTCCTGATACAAAACCACCCCTTGTGGGAGCCGTGCTCCCGCAAGGGGTTTGTTTGGCATTATAATCAGACCAATTCCAAGATTGCCATTTCTGCGCCGTCACCGCGACGGGGTCCAATCCGGACAATGCGGGTATAACCGCCAGTCCGCATGGAATACTTTGGCGCAATTTCGTCGAACAGCTTCTTGGCTACATCTTCCTTGGTGATGAAGCTGAGCGCCTGGCGATAGTCCGCCAGCGTCTGATGCTTTCCAAGGGTGATCATTTTTTCAGCCAAAGGAGCCACTTCCTTGGCTCTTGTCACCGTGGTCTTAATTCTGCCGGTTTCCAGCAGGTAAGTGACCATCGCTCTCAGCATTGCTTTCCGCTGATCTGTGGGCTTGCCGAGCTTCCGTGTTCCAGGCATCTTATTTCTCCTCCTTGTTCTCCGAGCTAATTGTCTTCGCTTGCGAGGGAAAGTCCCATCATGGCAAGCTTATTGATCACTTCTTCCAGTGACTTGCGCCCCAGATTCCGCACTTTCATCATTTCATCTTCTGTCTTATTGATCAGATCTTCCACGTTGTTGATGTTGGCACGTTTGAGGCAGTTGAAAGAGCGAACGGAGAGATCCAACTCTTCAATCGTCATTTCCAGCACCTTGTCTCGCTGGGTCTCCGCTTTTTCTACCACTGTGGATTTATTTCCCACGCTTTCCGATAAGTCGGTAAACAAAACGAAATGGTCACAGAGAATTTTAGCACCCAATGAAACGGCGTCTCTTGCGGTAATTGTACCATCGGTCCAAACTTCCAGTGTCAGCTTGTCGAAATCTGTCATGTTGCCTACGCGTGTGTTTTCCACTGTATAATTGACTTTATACACCGGCGTATAAATTGCGTCCACCGGAATCACGCCGATCACATTCTGTGCCGGCTTGTTCCGGTCTGCCGGAACATAGCCCCGGCCGTGGTTCAGCGTCAATTCCATTTCCAAAGAGCCTTCCGCATTCAGCGTTGCAATCCTGTGTTCCGGATTCAGGATCTCCACATCACTGTCTGCCTTAATGTCGCCTGCTGTGACAACACCTTCTCCGGACGCTTCGATATATACCGTTTTTACGCCTTGGCTATATAGTTTTGCTACAATTCCCTTAATGTTCAATACGATTTCCGTGACATCCTCTTTCACGCCGGGAATGGTTGTGAACTCATGCTGTACACCATTGATTTTGATCATGGTGACAGCTGTCCCCGGCAGGGAAGACAGCAGAATCCGCCGCAGGGAATTCCCCAAGGTTGTGCCATAGCCGCGTTCCAGTGGCTCCACAACATATTTCCCATATGTTTCATCGCCTGGTGTTTCAATACATTCAATGCGCGGCTTTTCTATTTCTACCATATCGCTATTACCCTCCTTTTCAATGCGGGATAAAAGATATACCCCGCACGGTTGTTCAGCTTACCAATCATTGAGGGCTTGTTATTATTTAGAATACAACTCGACAATCAGATGCTCCTCGATGGGAAGGTCAATATCTTCCCGTTCGGGAAGTGCAAGCACCTTGGCTTCCATCTTTGTGCGATCCATTTCCAACCACTTGGGCAGGGGGCGAGACGCGTTTGCTTCCAGAGAAGCCTTAAATTTATCGAGAGAACGGCTGCTCTCCTTCAGGGAAATGACTTCGCCGGGTTTTACCAGATAAGAAGGAATATTCACTTTCTTTCCGTTAATGGTAAAATGTGCGTGACGCACCAGCTGACGGGCTTCTGCGCGGGACATTGCAAAGCCCAAACGATAAACCACATTGTCCAGACGGGTTTCCAGAATGGACAGCAGGTTTTCACCGGTAATGCCCTTGCGCTTGTTTGCCATTTCAAAATAATCTCTGAACTGGCTTTCCAAAACGCCATAGTAACGACGTGCTTTCTGCTTTTCACGCAGCTGCAGACCGTATTCAGAGGCTTTCCGGTTCCGGGCATTTCCATGGTCTCCCGGCGGGAAAGCACGGCGGTCCACTGCGCATTTATCGGTATAGCATCTGTCACCTTTCAGAAAGAGCTTCTGCCCTTCTCTGCGGCAAAGGCGACAGACAGCGCCTGTGTATCTTGCCATTTCTATTACACCTCCATGTTTGATTAAACGCGTCTTCTCTTCGGAGGACGGCATCCGTTGTGGGGAATGGGTGTGACGTCTTTGATCAAAGTGACCTCCAGGCCAACTGCCTGCAGTGCACGAATGGCAGCTTCACGGCCGGAACCGGGGCCTCTTACAAATACTTCCACTGTCTTCAGTCCATGTTCCATTGCAGCGCGGGCTGCAGTTTCTGCCGCAGTCTGTGCAGCAAAGGGAGTGGACTTTCTGGACCCGCGGAATCCCAATCCGCCGGAGGATGCCCAAGAGATGGCATTTCCTTTGGTGTCGGTAACGGTAACCATGGTGTTGTTAAAAGAAGAGCGGATATGCACGGCACCCTTCTCAATATTTTTGCGCTCGCGGCGCTTCCGGATCACTTTTTTTCCTTTTTGAGCGGCCAATTGCTATCCCTCCCTTACTTTTTCTTGTTTGCAATGGTTCTCTTCGGACCTTTGCGCGTTCTTGCGTTGGTTTTGCTGCGCTGGCCGCGCACCGGCAGGCCTCTTCTATGACGAATGCCACGATAGCAGCCAATTTCCGTCAGGCGCTTGATATCCATTGCTACGTTGCGGCGCAGGTCGCCTTCTACAATATAATTTCTGCTGATGCAATTGCGCAGCGCGGTTTCTTCTGTGTCGGTCAGATCCTTGACTCTGGTGTCAGGATTGATCCCAGTTTCCGCCAAAATTTCGCTGGCGCTCTTTCTGCCAATGCCGTAGATATAGGTCAGAGCGATTTCTACTCGTTTGTCCTTCGGCAAGTCAATACCGGCAATACGTGCCATCTATTTCAGCACCTCCATTAACCTTGTCTCTGCTTATGCTTCGGATTTTCGCAAATTACCATAACTTTGCCCTTGCGCTTGATCACTTTACATTTCTCACACATGGGCTTCACAGACGGTCTTACTTTCAATTTCTTAACCTCCTGTTTCGTGAGTGGCAAAACAGTAGCTTACCTTTTACAGTGCTCCGCACTGCCCGACAGCCCTGTTCCCAAATGTTATTTACTTCTCCAGGTGATCCTGCCGCGGGTCAAATCATAGGGAGACATTTGGACTGTCACCTTGTCGCCCGGCAGGATTCTGATAAAATTCATCCGGAGTTTTCCGGAAATATGCGCCAAAATCGTATGACCATTTCCAATGTCCACACGGAAAGTGGTGTTTGGCAGCGCTTCTGTTACGATGCCTTCCAACTCAATTACGTCATCTTTGGCCAAGCGGATTCGCCTCCCTTAGGTTTTCCTGGCTCTCGCCGCGAAATATGGCAAGCACCTTTCGGATTTCTTTGTTTTCCATTCGGCCCTCCGCTAAAAAACGGATAATGGCCGCCTCGCTGCTGCGTCCCCGATAGCGCACATGCTTTTTATTTTTGCGTTTGGGTCGCTCCAGCGGTTTGTTTTTTCCATCTGCCAGCAGAAACGCGTTTTCTTCCACGCCCACCACCAGGTACCAGGTACCTTTATCGTGACCTGCAGCAGACTGTACAATATCTGCATAACTGATTTCCACGGAGAATCACTCCCCACTGGGGAGTCGGGTTAAAATTTCCGCCTCGCCCTCTGTGATAAGGATGGTGTTCTCGTAATGCGCCGAGAGAGAACCGTCTTTTGTAACAACAGTCCACCCATCCCGTAAGCGGCGGACGAGGTGTGCGCCTGCATTTACCATTGGTTCCACTGCCAGGGTCATTCCTGGAATCAACCGAACCCCTCGGCCGGCCGGGCCAAAATTCGGCACCTCCGGCGCTTCGTGCATGTTGGCGCCCACTCCATGCCCCACATAGTCCCGCACAACGGAATATCCGTGCTTTTCCACATACGTTTGCACGCCGTGGGAAATATCGAACAGTCGATTGCCGGGCTTTGCATATGCAATGCCTTCATAAAAGCTCTGCCGCGTGACAGCGATTAACCGCTTTGCCTCTTCCGACACATGTCCGCAGGGAAACGTGTCGGCACAATCCCCGTGAAACCCGTCAATATAGGCTCCCACGTCAATACTGACAATATCTCCTTCCCGCAGCCGGCGGCTGCCTGGAATCCCGTGAATTACTTCGTCGTTCACCGAAATACAGACGCTGGCGGGATATCCATTATAATGAAGGAAAGAGGGAACTGCCCCTTTGGATTTGATAAAGCGGTACACTGCCTGATCAATTTCGCGGGTTGTTACGCCTGGGGTCACCATTTTGCCTGCGAGAGCGCGGGCCGCCGCGGTAATTTCCCCTGCCCGGCGCATCAGCGAAATTTCTCTTGCGGATTTAATCGGGATCATCATGCATCGATCCCCAAAGCTTCCAGAATTACCCGTGTGGTAGCCTCAATCGTGGATTGATTGGAAACCATTTTCAGAAGCCCCCGGGCTTCGTAAAAGCCCTTGAGCGGTTCTGTTTCTGTATGATACACCTGGAGGCGGGATTTTACAGTCTCCGGGGTATCGTCTTTGCGCTGGATTAAAGTTGCGCCGCACTTGTCACATACGCCCGCCTGCTTCGGAGGGCTGTTTTCGATATGGTACGTCGCGCCGCAGTCCGGGCACGTTCTCCGACCGGTCATGCGGGCCTCAATTTCTCCATCCGAGATTTCGATGGAAAGCACAGCATCAAAGGAAATGCCGGCCTGCTCCAGCGCTTCTGCCTGGGCAATGGTGCGAGGCACCCCGTCCAGGATAAATCCATTTTTGCAATCTGCCTCAGCCAGCCGCTCCTCGACGATACCGATGATCACTTCATCGGGAACCAGCTTGCCGTTTTCCACATATTCCTTTGCCTTCAGGCCCACCGGGGTGCCATTTTTCATGGCAGCCCGGAGGATATTCCCTGTGGAAATGGGCGGGATATTGCAAATACGGCTTAAAATTTCAGCCTGTGTTCCTTTCCCGGCGCCAGGAGCGCCCAAAAGAATCAGCTTCATACAACAACTGACCTCCTTATTCCAAGAAACCCTTGTAATGTCGCATCAACATCTGTGCTTCCAGAGCCTTGACGGTTTCCAGTGCCACACCAACGACGATGATAATGGAGGTGCCGCCCAGAGACAGTCTTGCAACGTTGATGACGTTGCCGGCAATGATTGGAGCGATTGCCACAACTGCCAAATAGATCGCGCCGAACAATGTAATCTTTCTAAGCACGTTCCGGATGAAATCAGCAGTGGGTTTGCCCGGTCTGAAGCCTGGTATAAATCCACCATTCTTCTTCAAGTTGTTGGAAATTTCAATGGGGTTGAACTGAATCGAGGCATAGAAATAACTGAATGCCAGGATCAGCAGGAAATAAAGAATAATATAGAAGATGGAAGAAGTCTCGAAAATGGACAGGAAGCCCGACCAGAATGTACCTTTTGAAGGCGGTGGGCAAAATGCCGCAATGGTTGCCGGCAGTGAAGCAATCGCCTGGGCGAAAATAATTGGCATAACGCCGGACATATTGACCTTCACCGGCAAATGACTGCTTTGGCCACCGTACATCTTTCGACCTACCACACGTTTTGCATACTGGATCGGAATCCGGCGTTCTGCATTCGAGATGTAGACAATAAAGACTACGATCAGCAACATGCCTATGATAATGCCGAGAAGTCCCAGTACGCTGATATCATTGGCGCCTTCTTCCAATGCAACGCCACTGTAGTGGTTCCGCACGCCAATAAACAGAGAATAGACCATAGAAGGTAGTCTGGACACAATACTTGCAAACAGGATGATGGAGATACCGTTGCCGATACCGAATTCCGTAATCTGTTCGCCCAGCCACATCAGGAATGCGGAGCCTGCTGTGAAGGTGACAATGATGATGATGGCCGCCCAGAGAGAGGGATCCGTCAGCATACCATTTGCTTTAATCAGACTGTAGTAGCCAAAGCCCTGCAGGAGTGCGATTGCAACTGTAGTATATCGGGTGATTGCCGCCAGCTTTTTACGTCCTTCTTCGCCGCCATCCTTCTGCAGCCGTTCCAGTGCCGGAATCGCCACTGTGAGCAGCTGAATGATGATGGAGCTGTTGATATACGGTTGAATTGACAATGCAAAAATCGTCGCGTGTGAAAATGCCCCACCGGACATGGTATTGAGAAGCCCCAATGCCGTGTTCCCCACACTTGTAAAATAATTTGCCAATGCATCCAAATCCACAAAAGGAACCGGAACCGCATTGCCCAAGCGATAGATGAGCAATATCAGCAGCGTAAAGAGAATCTTTTTCCGCAGTTCCGGGATCCTCCATGCGTTACGGACGGTCTGAATCAATTAAACCACCTCAGCCTTTCCGCCCGCCGCTTCGATTTTCTCCTTTGCAGATGCGGAAAAGGCAGACGCCTGCACTGTGACTTTTTTCTCAAGCTTTCCGTTGCCCAGGACTTTGTATCCATACCGGCACTTAGACAAAATCCCTTTGTCCAGCAACGCCTGCGCTGTCACAACTGCACCGTCTTCAAAACGGTTTAGTGCTGTTAAATTCACTGTTTCATAAGGTTTTGCAAAAATATTGTGGAATCCACGCTTCGGCAGACGCCGTGCCAGAGGCATCTGGCCGCCTTCAAAACCAATTCTCACGCCGCCGCCGCTACGTGCCTTCTGGCCTTTGTGGCCGCGGCCAGCTGTTTTCCCGTTGCCCGTACCATGGCCCCGACCTTTGCGCTTGCCAACTTGGACGGAACCTGCTGCGGGGGAAAGTTCATGCAAATTCATACGTGCACCTCCTTACTGTTCCTCAGTAACCTGCAGCAAATAACCAATCTTGGCAATTTTGCCGCGGGTTTGAGGGTTGTCAGGCTGTACGGTTTCGTTGCCGATTTTCTTCAGCCCGAGAGAGTGGGCAGTGGCAATATGCTTTGCCAGTCTGCCGTTCAGGCTCTTCACAAGCTTAATTTTAAGATTTGCCATCTGATTGCCCCTCCTAACCTTGGATTTCTTCCACACGCTTACCGCGGATCCGTGCGACTTCTTCCGGTCCTCTCAGTGAGCGCAGGCCAACCATGGTAGCGGTGACCACGTTTTGAGGATTGTTGGAGCGCAGGCACTTGGTACGAATATCTTTCACACCGGCAGCCTCCAAAACCGCACGCACCGGACCACCAGCAATCACGCCGGTACCAGGAGCAGCAGGCTTCAGCAGAACTTTGCCGGCACCAAACTCACCAATCACTTCGTGCGGGATAGTGGTTCCGGACAAAGTAATGGTTACCATGTTTTTCTTGGCATCTTCAATGCCCTTCCGGATGGCTTCCGGCACTTCGGACGCTTTGCCAAGGCCAAAGCCAACCTTGCCCTTCTCATCGCCTACAACGACCAGGGCTGCGAATTTAAAGATACGGCCACCCTTGACGGTCTTAGAGACTCTGTTTAAGGAGACTACTTTTTCCACAAATTCGCTCGGTTCTTTTTCAAATCTTGCCATAATTTGTCCTCCTCCCCTTAAAATACGAGTCCGCCCTCGCGGGCGCCTTCGGCCAGTTCTTTCACACGTCCGTGATACAGATAGCCGCCGCGGTCAAACACGACGTTTTCAATTCCTTTTTCACGTGCTCGAGCAGCTACCATCTGACCCACGATTTTTGCGCCTTCTTTATTGCTGCCTCTGCCGGAAAATTCCTTATCCAAAGAGGAAGCAGATACCAGTGTAACGCCGTTAACATCGTCGATGACCTGAGCATAGATGTTTTTCTCGCTGCGGAACACGTTCAAACGGGGGCACGCAGGCGTGCCGGAAATCTTTGCCCGTATTCTCTTATGGCGCTTTAAGCGCTGTGCGTTGGTATTCGGTCTTTTAATCATATTGGCACACCTCCTTCTTATTTCTTGACGCCAGTCTTGCCAACCTTGCGGCGGACAACTTCGTCAACATATTTAATGCCTTTGCCCTTATAGGGTTCGGGCGGACGCTTCTCGCGCACTTCGGCCGCAAACTGGCCAACTTTTTGCTTGTCCGGACCGCTGATGATAATCTTGTTGGGTGCCGGAACTTCAATGGTAATGCCGTCTTTCTCGTCAACTGTGATCTGATGGGAGTATCCCACGTTCAGGACGAGCTGCTTCCCCTGCTTCGCTGCTCTGTAGCCAACACCGTTGACTTCCAATTCTTTCTTATAACCTTCTGCAACGCCGATGATCATATTGTTGATCAAAGTGCGGGTCAAACCGTGGAGTGCACGATTTTGCTTCAGGTCATTGGGACGAGTTACTTGAATTTCAGCACCGTCCTTTGCAATGTTCATTGCCGGATGGAACTGCTTTTGCAAAGTGCCCTTGGGGCCTTTCACAGTGACAACATTGCCTTCTTCTATCTTTACATCCACTCCCGCGGGGACGGAAATGGGCATTCTTCCGATTCTTGACATTTCAGCTCTCCCCCTTACCAAACAAACGCCAGGACTTCGCCGCCGACATGTTCTGCACGTGCTTTCTTGTCGGTCATGACGCCCTTAGAGGTGGATACGATTGCGATGCCGAGACCGCGCAAAACACGGGGAAGCTCGTCAGCACCAACATAAACGCGAAGGCCCGGTTTGGAGACACGGCGCAGACCTGTGATTGCCTGCTCTTTGCCCGGCTGGTTATACTTCAACGCAATCCGAATGATACCCTGGGTGCCATCGTCAACGATTTGGTAGTTCTTAATGTAGCCTTCTTCCAACAGGATGGCTGCGATGGACTTCTTCATTTTGGATGCAGGGATATCTACGGTGTCGTGCTTCACGGAACTCGCATTGCGGATACGGGTCAACATATCTGCAATAGGATCAGTAATATGCATAATGGGTCCTCCTTTAAAAGGTTACAGGTACTGTTACCTGTCTAGGTGGCGAGGTATCAGATGGGGACTGCTGCCGTTCTGACCTGCGCCATCTTTTTTATCCATTTTGGATATAGGTTTTTACCAGCTTGCTTTTCTCACGCCGGGAATTTGGCCCTGATAAGCCAATTCACGGAAGCAGATGCGGCAGATGCCGTAATCTCTCAGATAAGCGTGAGGGCGGCCACAGATCTTACAGCGGTTATACCGTCTGGTTGAATACTTTGGCTGTCTCTGCTGCTTTAAAATCATCGCTTTCTTTGCCATTTTCTATCCTCCCTCAGCTTCTCACGAAAGGTGCGCCCACCAGAGTCAGCAGTTCCTTCGCTTCTTCATCGGTGTTTGCGGTAGTGCAAATAACGATATTCATGCCGCGGATCTTGTCGATCTTATCATATTCGATTTCGGGGAAGATCAGCTGCTCACGGACTCCCAAAGCATAGTTGCCACGTCCGTCGAAGCCGTTGGGGTTGATCCCGCGGAAGTCACGAACGCGGGGCAGTGCCACATTGAACAGACGATCCAGGAACTCCCACATGCGGTCTGCACGCAGTGTCACCTTCGCACCAATGGGCATACCCTCTCTCAGCTTGAAGTTTGCAACAGACTTCTTTGCCAGGGTGACAACTGCTTTTTGTCCTGTAATAGTAGTCAGATCGTTCACTACAGCTTCCAGAACCTTGGCATTGTCTCTTGCCTCTCCACAGCCAATATTCACTACGATTTTATCCAGCTTGGGAATCTGCATCGGACTCTTATAGCCGAATTTCTTCATCAGAGCCGGAGCAATTTCTTCCACATATTTGGTCTTTAATCTAGGCATTTTACTCGCTCCTCTCTGCTAAATTTCTGCGCCGCACTTTTTGCAGACGCGGACTTTTTTGCCGTCTGCCAGCACCTTGTGTGCCGGGCGGGTGGGCGCATCACACTTGGGGCAGACACGCATGACCTTGCATGCATACATGGGGGCTTCTCTGCGGATAATGCCGCCTTCTTCACCCTGCTTGCGAGGCTTTGTATGGCGAGACACCATATTGATGCCCTCTACAACAATCTTGCCGGATTTGGGCATCACAGCCAGGACTTTTCCTTTTCTGCCCTTGTCTTTGCCGGACAGAACGATAACCGTATCGTCCTTTCGAATGCTTAACTTTTTCATCTTCGTACCCCCTTAAATAACTTCGGGGGCGAGAGACAGGATCTTCATATAATCCTTGTCGCGCAGCTCCCGGGCAACTGGGCCAAAGATACGGGTTCCACGGGGATTTTTATCCTCCTTGATGAGAACCGCTGCATTGTCGTCAAAGCGGACATATGTGCCATCTGCACGGCGTACACCCTTTGCAGAGCGCACGATTACTGCTCGAACAACCTCGCCCTTTTTCACGGTTCCGCCCGGTGTGGACTTACGGACAGAGGCCACTACTACATCGCCAATATTACCGTATTTTCTCTTGGAACCGCCCAAAACGCGGATACATTTAATTTCTTTGGCGCCAGTGTTGTCGGCAACCTTGAGATATGTTTCCTGTTGTATCACAGCGGTACCTCCTTACTTTGCTTTCTCAATGATTTCCACTAAGCGCCATCTCTTATCCTTGGACAGGGGACGGGTCTCCATCACCTTGACCTTGTCGCCGATACCGCACTGATTCTGTTCGTCGTGTGCTTTCAGCTTATAAGTGCGCTTCACAATCTTTTTATACAGCGGGTGCTTTACCCGGTCTGCAATTGCAACCACAATCGTCTTGTCCATCTTGTCCGATACGACCATGCCGACTCTGGTTTTGCGGGAAGCTCTTTTTGCGTTTTCCATGGATTACCTTCCTCCTTATCGGCTTTGAGAGGCGCTCGCCTGGAGCTCCTTCTCACGAATGATGGTCTTTACACGGGCGATATCCCGCTTCACGTCAGCAATTTTCAGCGGATTTTCCAGCTGATTCGTCGCGTGCTGAAGCCGGAGATAGAACAAATCCTTTTTCAGCCCAATGAGCTTTGCTTCCAGCTCTTCGGCTGTCATATTGCGTACCTCACTTGCCTTCATCATGATTCACCACCTGTCTCGGTTTCCGCTTTTGCCTTTGCCACGACCTTCGTCTTAATCGGCAGCTTGTGGCTGGCAAGACGCAGTGCTTCTCTTGCTACTTCTTCAGAAACACCTGCAATTTCAAACATAACTCTTCCGGGCTTCACCACAGCTACCCAATATTCGGGAGAACCTGTACCGGAACCCATTCGGGTTTCTGCAGGTTTCTCAGTGATGGGTTTATCCGGGAAGATTTTAATCCAAACCTGGCCGCCACGCTTGATATAACGGGTCATGGCGATACGGGCAGCTTCGATCTGATTGCTGGTAATCCATGCCGGCTCTGTGGCCTGAAGACCGAAATCACCATATGTGACGGTGTTGCCGCGCGTTGCTTTACCCTTTAAGCGGCCTCTATGCACTCTACGGTATTTGACTCTCTTTGGCAGAAGCATTAACGAGCGCCTCCTTCCTTCTGAGCGTCTCCGGCAGGACGATTATATCCGCCCTGGCCTCCGGGACGACGGTTGTTGTATCCGCCCTGGCCCCGGTCTCTCCGGTTGTTGTATCCGCCCCGATCTCTCCGGTCTCTCCGGTCTCTCCGGTCGCCTCTGGAGCGGTCGCTGCGCGGCGGACGAGAAGTGTCCATTGTGCGCGGCGTGGTGCGCAGGGTCTGACTCAGAACCTCGCCCTTATAAATCCAAACCTTCACGCCGATGCGGCCGAAGGTGGTTGCAGCCTCTGCGAAACCGTAATCGATGTCAGCACGAATGGTCTGCAGGGGGATGGTCCCTTCGTGATAATGTTCCGTTCTTGCAATTTCAGCGCCACCCAGACGGCCGGATACGCTGGTCTTGATGCCTCTGGCACCCATCCGCATGGCTCTTGCCATAGCGTTTTTCATAGCACGGCGGAAAGAAATTCTCTTTTCCAGCTGTGCTGCAATATTTTCTGCCACCAGCTGTGCATTCATATCGGGGCTTTTGACTTCCACGATATTCAGCGCAACAGGCTTACCGATCATGGCCTCCAACTGTTTGCGGAGCCGTTCGATCTCGGTGCCGCCCTTGCCGATAACCACGCCGGGGCGTGCACAGTGCAGATAAATCCGCACTTTTGTATTGTCCCGTTCGATTTCAACTTTGGGGATCCCTGCAGAATACAGGGTTTTTTTCAAATATTTCCGAAGATTGTAGTCTTCCACCACCAGGTCGCCCACTTTTTCGCTGCTGGCATACCAGCGGGAATCCCAATCTTTGATGACGCCCACGCGTAAACCGTGGGGATGCACTTTCTGTCCCATATGTTTACCTCCTCACCTTTAAGCCTTTTCTTTCAATGCAATGGTGACGTGGGACGTTCTCTTGTTGATCCGATACGCTCTGCCCTGGGCACGCGGCATGATCCGCTTGATGATGGGGCCGGGCGTTGCAAATACTTCAGAAACATAGAGACGTTCCGGGTCCATTTCATGATTGTTTTCCGCATTGGCAGCAGCACTCTTCAAGAGTTTGATCATGGGCTCAGATGCGGACTTCGGGGTCTGCATCAGGATACCCATTGCAGCGCCGACGGACTTGCCGCGAATCAGATCGCAGACAATCTGGACTTTGCGGGGAGAAATTCGGACATATTTCAAATGTGCTTTGGCTTCCATGAATGCGTATCCTCCTTACTTCGTGTTGGAGGTCTTGCCGCCAGAATGACCTCTGTAGGTGCGGGTTGGGGCGAATTCCCCTAACTTATGACCCACCATATCCTCTGTGATATACACAGGCACGTGCTTGCGGCCATCATGCACTGCGATGGTGTGCCCCACAAAGGAGGGGAAGATGGTAGATGCACGAGACCATGTTTTTAAAACTTTTTTGTCGCCGGTCTGGTTCATCTCTTCCACCCGCTTTAACAGCTCGGGGGCGACAAACGGTCCTTTTTTGATACTTCTGCTCATTTTGTGATGCCCTCCTTACTTCGCATTGCGGTGTTTTACGATGAACTTTTCCGTACGGTTCTTCTTTTTCCGCGTCTTGTAACCCAGAGCAGGCTTGCCCCACGGGGTAACAGGGCCGGGACGACCAACCGGAGACTTGCCTTCACCACCGCCGTGGGGGTGGTCAACCGGGTTCATGACAGAACCGCGAACGGTCGGTCTCCATCCCATGTGGCGTTTCCGGCCCGCTTTGCCAATCTGGATATTTTCGTGATCCAAATTGCCTAACTGGCCGATGACTGCAATACATTCCTGACGAACGATTCTCACTTCGCCGGACGGCAGACGAACCTGTGCCAGGCCGTTTTCCTTTGCCATCAGCTGGGCGGATGCGCCGGCGGAACGAACCAGCTGTGCCCCTTTGCCGGGGTTCAGCTCGATGCAGTGGATAATGGTGCCGACAGGGATTGCGGAAATGGGCAATGCGTTGCCGGGCTTAATATCTGCTTTGGCGGAAGAAATGATTTCATCGCCAGCAGCCAGCCCCAGGGGAGCGGGGATATATCTGCGCTCGCCGTCTTCGTACTCGATAAGTGCGATGTTTGCAGAGCGGTTGGGGTCATATTCCAAACGCAGGACTTTGCCGGGAACATCAAACTTATTGCGCTTGAAATCAATGACTCTGTACTTTACTTTGTTGCCGCCGCCGCGGTGACGGACGGTAATTCTGCCGTAGCTGTTTCGGCCTGCATGCTTCTTCAGGGGCTCTGTCAGGCTGCGCTCCGGCTTTGCTTTTTTATCTATGCCCTCGAAAGCCGAAACGGTCATATGCCGACGAGACGGCGTCGTGGGCTTATAGGTTTTAATCGCCATTGCGTCCTACCTCCTTAAATCATTCCCTCGAAGAATTCGATGGTTTTGGAATCGGGCTTCAGCTGAACCATAGCCTTCTTCCAGTTTTTGCGGCGGCCCTTGGGATGGGCGCCCATACGCTTTTCCTTGCCGATCATATTCAGGGTATTGACCTTCTGAACCTTCACATCGAAGATTTCTTCCACAGCCTTTTTGATTTCCGATTTCCCAGCGGTCTTTGCAACTTCGAAGACATACTTCTTGTCTGCAACACCTTCCATGGACTGTTCGGTAATGATGGGGCGCAGGATGATATCATACGCATTTGTCATGATGCGAACACCTCCTCAATCACAGCCAGAGCATTTTTATCCACCACAAACCGCTGTGCATTGAGAATATCATATGCGTTGAGGATCTTTGCGGTTGTTGTCTGGATGCCGGGGATGTTGCGTGCGCTCATTACGACAGTCTCCCGGACTTCCGGGGTGACAACCAGCGCCTTGCGTTCCACACCGATGGCGGTCAGGAACTTCTGGAAATCCTTGGTTTTGATGGCGTCCATATTCAGGTCGTCAACCACAATGATATTGCCAGCGGCTGCCTTTGCGGAAAGGGCGCTCTTCAGCGCGAGACGTCTGACCTTCTTATTGACAGTATAGCGATACGTTCTGGGTTTGGGGGCAAACGCAATCCCGCCGTGCGTCCACTGCACAGCCCGGGTTGAACCCTGACGTGCCCGTCCGGTTCCCTTCTGGCGGTAGGGCTTTTTGCCGCCGCCGGAAACTTCCCCGCGGGTCAATGCACTCTGGGTGCCCTGTCTCAGGTTTGCCAAATGGTTTTTCACCACTTCGTGCAGAACTGCTTCGTTGGGTTCTACACCAAAAATCGCTTCAGGCAGGTCGACTTCGCCGACGGACTGCCCAGCCATATTATAAACAGTTGCTTTCGGCATGTTCTTTTACGCTCCTTCCACTCTTACTTATTTTTGACCGAGTTGCGAAGGAATACCACACCGCCCTTGGGGCCGGGGATCGCGCCGCGCACTGCAATCAAATTAAATTCCGGGTCAACTTTTACCACGTCCAAGTTCATCACTGTGATCTGCTCGTTGCCCATGTGACCGGCGCCGATTTTGCCGGGCATGATGCGAGAGGGGTCTGTGCCAGAGCCCATAGAACCTGCGTGACGATGAACCGGGCCGCCACCGTGGCTTGTGGGAGTGCGCTGTGCGCCCCAGCGTTTGATAACGCCGGCATAACCCTTACCGCGGCTGGTACCGGTAATATCCACACGGTCGCCCTCTGCAAATACATCCGCTTTGAGCACGTCGCCCACGTTCAGGGCGTCTACGTTATCCAGCTGAAATTCCTTCAGAACCTTTTTCAAAGCGTCGCCTGCTTTTTTCAGATGCCCTGCCTGGGGCTTGTTAAGCTTCCGTTCCGGCACATCTTCAAAGCCGAGCTGAACAGCGGCATACCCGTCTTTTTCCACACTTTTCTTTTGAATAACAGTGCAGGGTCCCGCTTCAATAACGGTTACCGGAATAACCTTTCCATCTGTGTCGAAAATTTGAGTCATACCAACTTTCTTTCCGATCAATGCCTTTTCCATGCAGTTTCCTCCTTATAGGTTATTGGTTGGCAGAGCCAACATGACCTGTCCGCCCGCATGCAGCGGACAAGGGTACAACGAAATGAATTAAAGTTTAATAGAAATCTCCACGCCTGCAGGCAATTCCAAATTCGTCAGCGCTTCCACAGTCTTGGGGGTAGGTCTCTGAATGTCGATCAAACGCTTATGGGTTCTGCGTTCAAACTGTTCCCGGCTGTCCTTATATTTGTGAACAGCACGCAGGATGGTCACGACTTCCTTCTTGGTGGGCAGAGGAATCGGACCGGAAACAGCAGCGCCTGTGCGCTTCGCGGTTTCTACGATCTTTTCTGCGCTTGCATCAATCAACTGATGATCATATGCCTTTAAGCGGATTCGGATGATTTCGTTTTGTGTTGCCATGTTTGGGTTTCCTCCTTACTCGTACAAAGTGATTCGTTTCGCTCCGTACGGCGAGAAAAAATCTGTACGCTATCCCGTGCGTATCATTCTGCTTCATAAAGAAAGCCGGCACAGGTTGGCCGGTTTCTCTATGTGCAGCGATATACGCTGCATACAGTTTCTCTCAGCCGCCCGATTCTCGGACATACTCCGTGGAAGTTACCGGGCAAGCCCGCAATCTCCCACATCATCGCATTCAGACAATTTCTTGGGCAGAAATTACCTGGCATTCTTGCGAACGCCAAAACATCATATAATATTGCGCCTTTCCTGTCAAGGGGATAATTGCAAAAAGAAGAAGCTTTTTTTGCAATTTCGGCACTTTTTACGAAACGGAAGAGATACTCCCTTCCATTCTCCCCATTTTCACGAAGCAGCATCGGGCAATGCCGCCGGTGCATAGGCATATGCGCTTCCCATCTCGCCAGCAGGCACGTATCGCAATTCTTCTGCATGCGCCATGCTGTCCGCGCTTACATCCAGTTCCACCACTTCTTCGCCCAACGTCACCCGGTTCCAAACCCACGGACTTCCATTTCGGGTGCCGCGGACAACGCTGCAGGGCAATCCCGCCCTTTGGCACAGCAAAGCCATTGCCATCGCGATCCCTTCGCTGTTTGCTTCGCCTTTGATCAGTGCGTCATACACCGTATCGCCTCCGTCTGCTTTGTATACCGTCTGTCGGCACAGTTCCTGGTATAGCCGGGTCAGAAGTTCTTTCCCGAACACAGCTCGCCCTCGGCTCACCAGTCCTGACGCAGCCTGTTCCACTTGCGTCTGTTTCTGCAGAAGAGACTCCTGTTTTTCACGGTACGTCAACTCAATTTCCACAATGCGCTCGCTTGTCCCCTCCGATGGATATAGGGAAACTCTGCATTCCGGGAGCCCAAAGGCATTCCCCGGCAGTGCATCATAGACCTCCTGCAAAAAGGACTGAATATCGGAAGCCTCCGCTTCCAAATCGCTGACAAGCAAAACCGCTGAAGGTTCAAACCGGGACAACGTGTCCTGCAGCACCTGCCGCACCGCATTGCGTCCCGTTGCAGCTACAATGCTTTTGACCTGTTCATGGGAGCGCCGATAAGTAATGTAGACATGAACTTCGTCATAAGATACGATCCGGGAAACCTCGTGCGTCATATAATCTACCGCATATGCTCCCAGCGGGCGATCGCGCTTTACTTCCAGACAAGCCCGCGCTAAATCCGCCCGTACGTCGCCGGCATAGTTAAACAACCGTATGATACCATGTTCCGTTCCCTGACTCACCAGTTGCAGCAGGTCTTCCACCAAGGCAGTATAACTGTCTGCCCGAAGAACGGAGGAATCGGTGAGATAACTGCTTTCCACATGAACTCTTTCCGTCATATATTCCCGTTCCAGCAACGCAGGGCTGCAGCCCTGCAGCAACAGGGCGAACGACAGCCCCAAAAGCAGTTTGCGTCGTTTCATCGCCGGTTTCCTCTTTGCAGCGGCTCAATAGCCCAGCGGTTGGTTGATCAGAACCACTTCTGCCTCCCCTGCCATGCCCGGCTTCCGCCAAAAAACAGAAAGTGCTTTGCAAATCCGCTGCGGGTGATTACAGTCATAGCAGCGGTCTGCTTTGGCTGCACAGGGCGTTCCCATGCCCAGCCGCTGAGCGTTTTTTGGCGCAGCAATGTTCCGCGCCCGCCACAGAGCACTTTCAAAATCTGCCGCAACCTTGTTGCTGCCTACCAGATAATACACTTTTTCATGTCCGTAAATAGTAGATGCCACCCTGTTGCCATTGCCGTCAATATTGATCAGTTCACCGGTTTCTGCAAGACCGTTTACAGAGGTAAGATAGATTTTTGTATCCTCCTCTTCCTGTACGGTTTTGCCTGCCCAGTGCCAATAGACATCATTGTGCGCAGACAGAGAGTCATGCAGCCCCATCTCCTGAATGGTAACAGAGCCACCCATTCCTACTGTTGTTTGGTCAATTACTTCATTTAAATAGGCAACGGCTTCTTGGGCCGTTTCAAAATAAGACGTTTTATACCCCCGCTGTTCCAGGTTTTTTCGCAGCTTTTCCACGTTCATAATGGTTCTCCTTTCTCTCTACGGTTCTTCGGTTTCGGAAAATGTTATCTGGATTTCCCCCAAATCTTCCGCTTTCAGCAGCGCACCGGCTGCGGGCAAAGCTTTGGCACGGTAGCGAGATCGGTTTTTCACATCCGTCTCCTGCTGCTTTGCTGCCCACTGAATTTGATATTTGGGTTTTAATTTCATCACCTGAATGCCCTGCACGCTTCGGGTTGCTTTCATTGGGATTAGTCCCGCATCAAATAAAACAGCTCGATTTTCCGTGGAGCAGAGTACAATTTCCGCTTCCTCTGATTCCCCTAATTGTACCACAGAGGCAACAGGGCTCTTATCGGAATAGGCGCCTGTCAGTTTCTTGCGCCGAGATATTGTTTGATAGCAGGAAAGGGCCACGCGGGCTACTTTCCCATTTGCAAAACAAAACAGCAGACTCCCTTTATAATCTTCACCTGGCAGGCAGGCAAACAAAACCTTCTCGTCTTCTTCCATTCCCAGTTTGGACGGCAGATAGTCCCCCCAAACAGAGGCTTTCATATCATCAAATTCATACAACCTTGTTTTATACACCTGTTGTCGATTGGTGAAAAACAAGCACTCTGCCCGATTGCCGGCTTCCATTTGACACAGCAAACTGTCTCCCTGTTTCCACTTTTGCTCTCCGCCCAGTCGCAAAGACAAGGGGGTAATCTTTTTAAAATACCCCTCGTGGGAAAGAAACAGATGAACCGGATAATCTTCCGCCATTTCTTCTTCTGTTTCCACGATCTGATCCGTTTCGTATAAAATTCCCGTCCGGCGGGGAACCCCGTATGCTTTTCGAATTTTTTCCAGTTCGGAAATCATGATCCGCTTGATCTTTTGGGGCTTGTTCAAAATCTCCTGCAGCGCGGCGATTTCCTTTTCCAATGCGTTTGTCTCTTCCAAACGTTTCAAAATATATGCCTGGTTGATATTCCGCAGCTTAATTTCCGCTACATATTCCGCTTGGGTCTGATCGATGGCAAAACCCTCCATCAAACGTGGAATGACGTCCGCTTCCCGCTCTGTCTCCCGGATAATGCGAATGGCCCGGTCAATATCCAGCAAAATCTGCTTTAATCCCAGCAGCAGATGAAGCCGCTCCTTTTTCCGTTCCATCTGGTACTGGGTGCGACGGCGGATACTTTCTGTCCGCCATGCGATCCATTCGTCTAAAATTTCTACAACGCCCATTACTTTAGGCATGCCGCCGATTAAAATATTAAAATTACAGGAAAAGGAATCCATCAGCGGCGTCTGCTTCATTAAGCGTGCCATCAACCGGCGGGGGTCTGCTCCGCGCTTCAGATCAATGGCCAGCTTCAATCCATTTAAATCCGTTTCATCCCGCATATCGGAGATTTCCCGGATTTTCCCGCTCCGGATCAGCTCTGTCACCTTGTCCAAAACCGCTTCCGCAGTAGTGGTGTAGGGGATTTCGTAAATTTCAATGACATTTTCTTCCTTCACATAGCGCCAGCGGGCCCGCACCTGTACGGAGCCCCGCCCGGTGCGGTAGATGTTTTCCAGCGCCTTTTCGTCGTATATCATCTCCCCACCGGTGGGAAAATCAGGCCCATGCAACGTGGTTAGAAAATTATGATCCTTGTTTTTTAAGTAAGCTACCGTAGTGTCACACACTTCCGTCAACGGAAATCCACAGACCATGCTGGCCATCCCCACCGCGATGCCCTGATTGGCCGACACCAATACATTGGGAAATGCCGTAGGCAGCAAAACGGGCTCCTGCATGGTGCCGTCGTAATTGTCCACAAAATCCACCGTGTCTGCATCAATATCCCGGAACAGTTCACTGCAAATGGATTCCAACTTGACCTCCGTATACCGCGGAGCGGCATAGGCCATGTCCCGGGAATACACCTTGCCGAAATTACCTTTTGAGTCAACAAAGGGGTGCAGCAGTGCTCCATATCCGCGGGACAGACGTACCATGGTTTCGTAAATTGCCGCATCCCCGTGGGGGTTCAGCCGCATGGTCTGCCCCACCACATTGGCAGACTTGGTGCGTTTTCCGGTTAAAAGCCCCATTTGATACATGGTGTACAGCAGTTTCCGGTGAGATGGCTTGAACCCATCGATCTCGGGAATGGCTCTGGACACGATGACGCTCATGGCATACGGCATATAATTCAGCTCTAACGTATCTACAATCGGCTGCTCCGTCACCTGCGCCTGCAGACCTTCTACCCGAGGCCGCTGGGGCGTTTCACTTGTTTTCTTTTTCCGCGCCATGCTCCCATCCTTTCCCCGCATCTGGCACCACATTGCTGTGCGATATATGAAATCTATCTCATATCATAATGATTAAACCTTGTTCTCACCGGCCAGACAACGGCTGGTTTAAGACAAATCTGCCAAATCCAAATACTTATATCCGTTTTCCGCAATATGGTTCTTTCGACCGGATAAATTATCTCCCAAAAGCAGATCAAACACCTGAGCCGTTTGGGCAGCATCGCTGGGCATCACCCGCACCAACCGCCGGGTAGCGGGATTCATAGTGGTCAGCCACATCATATCCGATTCGTTCTCTCCCAGTCCTTTGGAACGGGAAATCTCACAGGGCTTGTTGCCGATGGTCTGGAGAATTTCTGCTTTTTCCCGCTCGGAATAGGCAAAATATGTCTTCTCTTTGGTATTGATTTCAAACAGTGGCGATTCGGCAATATATACGTATCCTTGTTCGATCAGCGCAGGCGTCAACCGGTACAGCATGGTGAGAATCAGCGTGCGGATTTGGAACCCGTCTACGTCCGCATCCGTGCAGATAATGATCTTGTTCCATCGCAAATTGCTCAAATCAAACGCCGGCACATCCCTGCCATATTTGTTTTCCACCTGCACGCCGCATCCCACAACCCGAAGCAAGTCCGTAATAATATCGCTTTTAAAAATGCGGGCTTCGTCCGCTTTCAGACAATTCAATATCTTCCCACGCACCGGCATAACACCTTGAAACTCTGCGTCCCGGGACAACTTAACCGCCCCTAAAGCGGAGTCTCCTTCTACAATATACAACTCCCGACGGGCGGGGTCTTTGCTGCGGCAATCCACAAATTTCTGCACTCGATTGGCAATGTCCACATTGCCGGACAGCTTTTTCTTTAAATTCAACCGAGCCTTTTCGGCTGTTTCCCGGCTGCGTTTATTCACCAGCACCTGCTCGGCAATTTTTTCCGCGTCAAACCGGTTTTCAATCAAATAAATCTCCAGATGTGTCCGTAAAAACTCTGTCATGGTCTCTTGGATAAACTTGTTGGTAACGGCCTTTTTGGTCTGATTCTCATAAGATGTCAGTGTGGAAAAACAATTGGTAACCAGCACCAGAGCATCCTGCACATCGGGAAAGTTGATCTTGCTTTCCCCTTTCTGATATTTTCCGTTTTGGCGCAGATATCCGTCCAATGCGGAGACAAAGGCGCTTTTTACTGCTTTTTCCGGCGCGCCGCCGTGCTCCAGCCAAGAGGAATTGTGATAAAATTCCATCCGGTTCACCACATTGGAAAAGCAAAAAGAAATCGACAGTTTCACTTTATATTCCGGCTTGTCCGCTCGATCTCTCCCTTGGCGCTGATCCTCCCAGAACACCGGTGCGGTCAGTGGCGACTCCCCTGCCAGTTCAGCTACATAATCCCGGATGCCGTTTTCATACCGATATTCCGTTTCCTGAAACGCGCCGTTTACTTCTCGGCGGAGGCAAAAGGTAATCCCCTGGTTGACCACCGCCTGTTTTTTCATCACATCTTCAAAATAATCCGCAGGAATGGCAATTTCCGTAAATACATCCAAATCCGGTTTCCAGCGAATGCGGGTTCCGGTTTTTCGCCGATTGGACGGCTCTTTGTGCAAACCGCCAATGTTTTCCCCTTTCTCAAAGTGGAGCGTATATTTCATTTTATCCCGCCATACAGTGACGTCCATATATTCCGATGCATATTGGGTAGCACAAGACCCAAGGCCGTTGAGCCCCAAAGAATACTCATAATGCTCGCCGGCATTGTTGTCGTATTTCCCGCCGGCATACAGTTCGCAAAAAACCAGCTCCCAGTTATATCGCCCCTCTGTCGGGTTAAAATCCACTGGGCAGCCTCGTCCAAAATCCTCCACCTCAATTGAGTGATCAGCAAATACAGTCAGTGTGATTCGATCCCCATAGCCTTCCCGGGCTTCATCAATGGCGTTGGAGAGGATTTCAAACACGGCATGCTCACACCCTTCCAGCCCATCGGAACCGAAAATAACGCCCGGGCGCTTTCGTACCCGGTCGGCTCCTTTGAGGGAGGAAATGCTTTCATTGCCATATTCCCGTTTTGATCCTGTCCTTGCCATAAAGCCCTCCTATGTTCTTTTTTGTTGCCGTTTCTCCGTTTTTTGCTGCCGTTCAGGATTCCCTTACTATAACAAGGGAAAGAAATCGTGTCAAGTCTTCCCCCTTGCATCAATACTCCCACAGGCCGCCTGATTTCCCTCTTTTTATGAAACCTGTTTGCACCCTCGTTTTCCATCGAATCATGGGAAAACAAGAAAATTTTTTCGTCCGTTTTTTTAAATTTTCTCGGGATGCTATTGTATCTGCCTGCAATTTATACTATAATATTCACGCGCTAGGAGAACATTGAATATTTATTCA
>JAFOJR010000137.1 GCA_017420125.1 Oscillospiraceae bacterium
CGCTTGAATGGGATCTGACCCTTCTTCCCGGATCTGACGCCGACCAGTCGTCGTAGTAATCATCTTCTCCGCCCTCAGTCTGATCAGCGGCGCCGTATTCAAGGACTGTATACAGATATCCGTCTGCATAGGTGAGAGCGGACAGCGCCTGCCCGCCAACCGGCTCGCTGATCCAAACGGACTGGAGGGTTTCACTGTCAAACGCCTGGACAATGCCGCCGTTGAGGGACACAAAGATCATGCCGTCCCCATAGACAGGCGGGATATACGCATATTCCCGGCTCCCCGCCATTGTAACCGTCTGCTCGATTGCTCCGGTTTCCAAATTGATTTTTTTCAGCTGGTTGCCGCTGACGGCAATGACACTGTCATTGACCAGGATCGCTGTGGAGGGATATGGCCAGGAAAACTCTCCGAACTGCGCAAACGCACTGGTCTGCACCATCCATTTTTGCTTCGCTGCCCATAATCCCTTCTCTACTATGGGCGTCTGCCCATGGGTAATCCCCATATTGTTTTCATTGCCCCGGAAGGACGGCCAGTCCGACGTCCCGCTGTGGGCATTTTCCGGCGCCGCCTCCAAAGTGATCTCTCCCCTGGTCTCCTCACCGGCCACAAAAGTATGGCGCTCCGTCAAAAAGCCATATTTGCTTGCGGTATAAGTGTATGTCTGACCGGGGATAAGTGTCTGGAATGACTGTGCTTCTGTTTCTTCCATCACATTTCCCGTGCTGTCAAACAGCGCAAAACTGCTGTCCGCCGGCGCAATGGTATAGGAATATCCCGCAGGCGCCGTTCCGGTAATGCAAAGCGTGTAGGTTGCCTCGCCGGTTCCGTCCGCTTTTGCCGCCTGAATGGAAATCAAATTCTCCCCTGCCGTGATTTCGCAGATGGCTGCGCCGTCTTCCAGCGGCTGACCGTTAACGGTAATCACGGTCTCTTCCGGCGTGGACACCTGCGGAACAATTGTCACAGTCCCCGTCAAAGCGGTGGCCGTATATTCGGTTTTCTCCGGCGCAAATGTTTCGTTGAACGGCACGATTGTGTCATTTTGGAACAGCGACAGCCCGGTCAGAGAAACAGCGGGTTCCGGCGGCTCGCTGGGAGACGGTTCCCCTGTCACCTGCACAAGACAGACCGGCGCTGTAAGCGCGCTGCCCTCTTTTGTCGCGGAAATCACATAGTCCCCCGCTGTTTCAAAAGACAGCGTCGCCATTCCGTTTTCATCGGTGACTGCCTGGTCAATTGCAGCCGTTGTCCCGTCGGAAGAAACTGTCACAAGCTGCGCATTCGCCACAGGCGTTTTCACCACTTGATAAGAATCATCATACAGATCTGCAAACAACGTCAGAGAAATAGACTCTCCTGTCTGGGCGGCAACCTCTGTTGGCTCAAAGCAGGCATAGCTGTCGCTCCAATCCGGCCGATACACCACGAAGACAAGCTTGTCGCCCTCCGCCACCGGGGTCTCGTCAATGGTAGTCCACGGCATCGTGCCGTTGCAGTAAAACCCGCCTACACCATCTGTCTCTCCCCACAGTTTGACCATGGACAATCCGGAGCCATAGGAACTTGGCCCTGCTTCATACCCTGCCGCCGCGCCGCCAGGATAGTACGCCTCGTGAAGCGCCGCCAGCACGTCGTTTACCGTCGGGTTTTCCGCCGTGACGGAAACCGGCACCCCGGCAATCGGAACGGCCTTCCCTTCTTTTTCCCCGCAGGCCACGGCGCCTCGGAGACTCAATGTCACGGATACATTGGTTTCCTCTGCCGCGATACTTATCGATGGCAAAAATGTCATCAAAAGCAAAATGGAAAGGAAAAAGGCTGTGATACGATTGAACTTTTTCATAAAACTCCTCCTTTTTTCTTCCCAGATACAAAAATCAGTGCTTACCTGAAAAGCAAAAGAGCTGTAAAGAGAATCCTCTTTACAGCCTGATTTCTGTAAGCCAAAAAACCCTTCCATTCCAAGCTCGGGAACGAGGGCACCATCTGTTTTGGCAGGTCTTCTGGCTGACGCGGCCGGATATGCCACATATCCGTAACGCGCCGTCTGCCTTCCCAGTTTCCCAGTGACCAGCTTTCGCTGACGGCGGCGCGTCTCCGCGCATACAGCGGCGGTTCCGCACGGGCCTTCCACCCGTTTTCCTCTTCGCCGCCCGAACCCATACGCCCCGGGCGGAACCAAAACAGTGTATTGGATTGTATCTGGAGTAATTTCAGTATATCGAATTTTTCCCGTTTTGTCTATGCGATTCCGCCTTTTTCTTCCCAATCTTCTGTTTCTCCGGCCGTCCCGGAAAAACGAAATGTGCTGCGGTGAAAGTCTAAAATTCCTTCCCGCTTTAACTTGGACAGTTCCGCTGACATGGCACTGCGGTCCACGCAAAGATAATCGGCCAGCGACTGCCGGTCAAAGGGAATTTGAAATACCGGCCCATCCGCCTGTTTTGCCTGCGCGGAAAGATACATCAATAACTTTTCTCTTGTGCTCCGCTTTGACAAACAGCGGATCTTCTGATTCAATTCCAGATTCTTTTCGGCCAATGCAAACACCAGGTTGGCAATCAGCCGCTGATGGAACACGCAGGCATTGGAACAGGTATGAATCACCCGCTTATAATCCAGGAACAAAATTTCGCTGTCTTCCTGTGTCCAGACGCCAAACGGGATGCGCTGCCTTTCCATACAGGCCATGGCTTCTCCAAACACCTCTCCTGCATTCACGATCTTTAAAATACTGCGGTGTCCGAACAAATCTTCATATATGATCTGCACCTGGCCGGACAGCACTACGCCAACCTGGGTGATGGTCTCCCCCTCGCTGCGCACTGCGCTCTGGGCCGGATAGAAACGTTTCGTGCCGCCCAGACAGTTCAGCATGGTTTTCGTTTCCTCCCAGGCCATGCCTGCAAATAAAGACGTGTGACATAAAACCGATTGAAATTTTTCCATCTTCCACCTCTTTTGTTGGAAATACAACATACATCTTTTTTTCATTGTAATATAATCCTCCATAGAAAGCAAGGACAGTTTCAGACATCTGATCGATGATAAGGAGGTTTTTCTCATGTCTATGTTCTGTTTCCAATGTGAACAAACTGCCGGCTGCACCGGCTGCACCAAAGCAGCAGGTGTCTGCGGCAAAACAGAGGAAGTCGCTCTTCTGCAGGACGACTTGACTCGTGCGCTGATCGCGCTGGCCGTATCCGCCAAGGGCACCAGGCTTTCTGCTCCTCAGATGGGACTGTTGCTGGAAGGCTTGTTTACCACTGTCACAAATGTAAATTTTGATCGGGAAACGATTGTTCAGCTTGCCGCTGATATTCGGAAAGAGGCCGCCGCTCTTCCCGGCAAAGCGCCTGCCTGCACAGACGATGTTCGGGAGCCTCTCCGCCTGTGGGCGGCGGACGAGGATATTCGCTCTCTGAAATCCCTGATTCTGTTCGGCCTGCGGGGGATGGCCGCATATGCACATCACGCCAGAGTGCTGGGCTATACCGATGACAGGATCGACGCTTTTTTCGTAAAGGCCTTAACTGCCATCGCGCAGGAGACCTCCACCATGGAAGACCTGCTCCCCACCGTGATGGAATTGGGCAAGGTCAATCTCGCCTGCATGGGGCTGCTGTCCAAAGCAAATACGGAAACGTATGGCATCCCGGCCCCTGTCACGGTTCCGCTGACCATCGAGCCCGGTCCCTTTATTGTGGTCACCGGTCATGATCTGAAGGATCTGTATCTGCTCCTGGAGCAAACCAAAGACAAGGGCATCAACATCTACACCCATGGGGAAATGCTCCCCGCCCACGCATATCCCAAACTGAAAGCATATCCGCACTTAAAGGGCAATTTCGGCACCGCATGGCAAAATCAGCAAAAGGAATTCGCGGACATCCCCGGTGCCGTATTGTATACCACCAACTGCATCATGCCGGTAAGGGATTCTTACAAAGACCGGATTTTCACCACCGGTGTGGTGCAGTATCCGGAAATTCCCCACATCGACGATAAAAAAGATTTTACACCTGTCATCGAAACCGCTCTGCGTCTGGGCGGCTATGAAACGGCACAGAAACGTACCGGCATCAACGGCGGCCACACGGTTCAAACCGGCTTCGGCCACGATACGGTTCTCTCCGTTGCCGATAAAGTGGTAGACGCTGTGAAATCCGGCGCCCTGCGCCATATTTTCCTGGTGGGCGGCTGTGACGGCGCCAGAAGCGGCAGAAGCTACTACACCGAATTCGTAAAGCAGACGCCGCCGGATACACTGGTGCTCACACTGGCCTGCGGCAAATTCCGCTTTAACGATCTGGACATCGGCACCTTGGCCGGTCTGCCCCGGCTGATGGACATGGGGCAGTGCAATGACGCATACAGTGCCATTCAAGTGGCGCTGGCGCTGGCAGAAGTATTCCAATGCGGTGTGAATGACCTGCCGCTGACTTTGGTGCTCTCCTGGTATGAACAAAAAGCAGTCTGCATCCTGCTGACGCTGCTGTCCCTGGGCATTCAAAACATCTACTTGGGCCCCACACTGCCTGCATTTATTTCCCCCAACGTGCTGGATTACCTGGTAAAAGAATTTGCCATTCATCCCATCAGCACGCCGGAAGCAGATTTAAAGGCCATTTTAGGTTAATAATCTTCGCCATATGCGCGCACACATCTCACTTTTTGAAAAGCCAGGCGGCACAGCCCAAATGGGCTGTGCCGCCTGGCTTTTC
>JAFOJR010000138.1 GCA_017420125.1 Oscillospiraceae bacterium
CTTTCCTATGATGGAATGCAGATTCCCTTGGAGGAGGCTACGTTGCTGGCACCATGCCAACCTACCAAGATTGTTTGTGTTGGGAAAAATTATTATGACCATGCCATGGAACTGGGGACACAGGTGCCAGAGCATCCTATCTTGTTTCTGAAAGGGCCCAACACGTTGAATCATCCGGAGGGCACAGTGTCTGCGCCTTCTTTTGTCAAACGACTGGATTATGAAGGGGAGTTGGCCTTTGTAATTCGTCGGCAAGCAAAAAATGTTTTACCGGAAGAAGCCGACAAATATATCTTAGGTTACACCTGTCTCAATGATATAACCGCGCGGGATGTTCAAACAGAGGATGTGCAATGGACGCGCGCCAAAGCGATGGATGGTTTTGCTCCCATAGGGCCCATTGTGACAGATGAGGTGGATCCAGACCATTTGCAGATTGAGACGCGACGAAACGGTATCGTAAAGCAATCTTCCAACACGTCTGTGATGATGCACAAGGCATCGCAGCTTCTGGCTTACATAACTGCTTCTATAACATTGGAGCCCGGCGATGTGGTTGCCACAGGAACACCTGCGGGAATCGGACCAATGGTTCCCGGAGATATAGTGGAAGTGGAAATTGAGCAGATTGGCGTTTTGCGCACAACAGTGGAGTAAAGAATATGTCTTTTTGGAACATGTTTGATTGGGGGCGACTGGGCGGCTGGGTTTTGCGGGCAGCAGCAGTTTTAATCTGTATCATCATCCATGAAATCAGCCACGGTGTGGCGGCTCTTTGTCTGGGTGACCCAACGGCAAAGCAACGACACCGTTTGTCACTGAACCCGTTGCGGCATCTGGACCCTGTTGGCCTGTTGATGATGTTGTTTGTGGGGTTTGGCTGGGCTAAGCCTGTGCCAGTAGATACCCGCTATTTCAAGCATCCAAAAAGCGGAATGGCTTTAACGGCGTTGGCCGGCCCGCTTTCCAATTTCTTGCTGGCTTTTTTGCTCCTTTTGGGCGCTCGCTTTTTGCTGGGGCTGGAGATGACAAATACTTTGATTCAAGTTATCCGGTTTTTGCTGCAGACAGCGATGCTCAGCACAGGTCTTTGTGTATTTAATTTGATTCCATTTCCGCCGCTGGATGGTTTTAAAATTCTGTCGGCCTTCTTGCCGGATCGAATCTACTACCGTGTGATGCAGTATGAACGATACGGTATGCTGGTGTTGATTGCCGTTTTTTGGATTGGCGGCGGCAGTCAGTTCCTTTCTGTTGCTATGCAAGAGGTGCTCCGGCTGCTTTGTGCACTGTCTGGATTTCCCTATTCTGTCTTTGTATAGATACGGAAAAACAGGGATGAAATCTGCGGGGGCAGGTTGAAATTGAATAAGTGACGTTTCGGCAGAGGCGTGTGGTTGACAGCATCTATAGTTTCAGGGTATGATGCACAGAGAACACAACGGGTAGAAGAAGATATTTGTTTCGCGGCGGAGGAAGGAGGCGTGGCAAAATTGATCGCACTTTATATCATTGGCGGTATTATTTTGCTGTTGGCGCTCTTGTCTTTGTTGCGCGTGGGTGTTTTTCTGGAATATGGCGGCGAAAAAGCACTGTTGTTTCTGCGGATTGGCTGGTTTCGGTTTCGAATCCCATCCAAACGCCAGAAAAAACCCAAAAAACCAAAGCAACCTGCACATCTGGCAGAAAAGAAGGAAAAACCAAAAAAAGGGGGCCCTTTGAAAACGCTGCGCAGGATGCTGCCCATTTTGGCGGAAGGAGTAGGGCGCCTTCGTAAAAAATTACAGGTAGATCTGTTAGAGATGGAATACTGGTCCGGCGGGAAAACGCCGGCGCAGGCGGCCATTGGATTTGGGATGGCTTCTGCGGCATTCGGTATTTTTTTACCCATTTTGGAGAACACTTTTTGTATCAAAAAGAAGATGCTTCATGCAGGAGTTCGCTATGATCAAAAACAATCTTCCATTTATCTGAAACTCTCTCTTTCTCTCCGTGTGTTTCAGATTGTATCTTTAGCAGTCTGGTTTGGTATGCAATATTGGCGGCAGGGAAAGCAAAGCAGAAAGATCCGTCCAGCTGGGAAAAACAAGAAAGCATATGCGTCTTAGAAATAATTTGCCATGCCGCAAGGCAGTGATTTGCGGGAAAGCCGAGTGAAAACCCGGCAGCAGAAAGGGGTGCAATATGGAACATCCGATTGGTAATTTGATGACAACAACCATGCAGAAAATCAAAGAAATGATAGATGTAAATACTATTGTAGGTACGCCGATTCAAACAGTAGACGGGATTACGATTATTCCGGTTTCCAAGGTGAGCTTTGGGTTTGCGTCAGGCGGTACTGACTTCACAGGAAAAAACCAGCAGTTGGAACAGGACAATTCTTTTGGCGGCGGCAGCGGCGCCGGAATTAATATCACACCGGTTGCGTTTTTGATTGTAAACGGTGAATCGGTGAAACTGCTGCCTGTGATGCCCCCTGCTTTCGGTCCTATGGAACGCGTAGTTGAATCCATTCCGGACGTAGTGGAACGAATGTCAGAATTTTTCAACAGGAGAAAAGCGAAAAATCTGGATAATGAAGAGGAATCATTTTTATAATAGTGTCATACCAAACCGGAGACGGTTGAAAGTAGGGTGACACAATGTGAAGCGAATGTTCTTGCGGCAAATTGCCGTCGTTGCAATTCCGCTGCTATTCTGGAGCTGCCAGATAAGAGGAGCGCAAGCGCTGTCTGCGCCTGCGCTCTCTGCTCGTTGTGCTGTTTTAATGGACGGAGAAAGCGGGCGGATTTTGTATGAAAAAAATGGGGATGTTCCACGGCCCATGGCCAGTATTACAAAAATCATGACAGCGCTGGTGGCAATTGAGCACAGCGAAAATTTGAAGGCAGAGGTGGAAATTCTGTCGGATTATCTGCAAGAAGAAGGCTCTTCAATATATTTAAAAGTTGGAGAACGAGTGAAACTGGAGACATTGCTGTATGGACTGATGTTAGAGTCGGGGAATGACGCCGCTGCAGCCATTGCCGGGTTTTGTGCCGGAGATCTTCAGACCTTTGTGGGCTGGATGAATCAGCGGGCAGAGCAAATGGGCCTTTGCAACACTAAGTTTCAAAATCCGAGTGGTCTTTCGGCAGATGAGCATTATGCATCTGCTGCCGATATGGCAAAAATTACGCGGGAAGCGATGAAAAATGAGACATTTGCCAAAATCTTTGGGACCAAAGAGATTGTTCTGGAGAATCGAAGCTTTCGCAATCATAATAAACTGCTTTGGCAATATGAAGGAGCCATCGGCGGAAAAACCGGCTTTACCAAAGCAGCCGGCCGAACCCTTGTAACCTGTGCACAGAGGACTGGCCAGTGGAGAATTGCTGTGACGCTGGATGCACCGGATGATTGGAACGATCATAAAAATTTATTGGACTACGGCTTTGCTTCTTTTCCCTCTGTGCTTCTCTGGAAAAAAGAGGAGGAAGTGACAGAACTTGCCGTGCAGAACGGGGAACAGAATACGGTTTCTTTATTTCCCAAAGAAGATGTTTGGTATCCCCTGCAGGAAGGAGAACAGATCGAGCAGCGGATTTCCCTTTTGCCCAATTGTGAGCAGGC
>JAFOJR010000139.1 GCA_017420125.1 Oscillospiraceae bacterium
ATAGACTATAGTCTGTTTTGTTGTCTCTTTAAATTTCTATCTTTTCTTCTTCTCTTTTCTTATTTTATTTATTTTTAGTATGAAATCAATTCTGTATTGTAGTCTGTCCTAATTTATGATATACTACATTCTGTTGTCATTACAGAAAAGAGAGGATGGTATTGTGAATACGACAATGATTGTGATTGCCATTGTCCTGTACTTAGGTTTTATGGTGGCAATCGGATTCTACTATTCAAACAAAAATAAAAACATAGGCGACTTTTACCTTGGTGGTCGAAAACTGGGGCCTCTTGTCACTGCAATGAGTGCGGAAGCCTCAGACATGAGTGCTTACCTTTTGATGGGGATTCCTGGTCTCGCTTTAATGTGCGGCCTGGCAGAGGCCGCTTGGACAGCCATTGGCTTGGCTGTTGGCACTTACATCAACTGGCTGATTGTTTCCAAGCGACTGAGAAAATATTCCGAGCGAATTGACGCTACAACGATTCCCGAATTTTTCTCTAAACGTTTTGGGGACAAGCACCACATACTTTCCCTAATTTCCGCAATTATTATTATTGTCTTCTTCATTCCTTACACAGCATCCGGCTTCTCCGCCTGCGGCAAGCTGTTCGGCAGTCTGTTCGGCATGGATTATACTCTCGCTATGGTGATCAGCGCTGCTGTTATTATTCTTTATTGTACACTTGGCGGTTTCTTGGCGGCTTCTACAACAGACTTGATCCAAAGTATTATCATGACTATTGCTCTGTTTGTGGTAGTTGGCTTCTCCGAGGGATTAATCGGTGGGTTTGACAATGTATTTGCAAACGTACATAGCTTAAACGGCTTCACCAATCTATTCCAAGGCTTTGACGTCGCAAGTGCTACGACGGGAAGTTTTGACGGATTCAAGATCGTTTCCACATTGGCATGGGGCCTTGGGTATTTTGGTATGCCGCATATTTTGCTGCGGTTTATGGCCATTGACAACCCCAACAAACTGAAAACCTCCCGTCGAATAGCTTCTGTTTGGGTGGTCATCTCCATGGGTCTTGCCATTCTTGTTGGCGTTGTTGGTCTCAGCTTGATGCAACAGGGAATCATCGGCCCTTATGAGAGCAGTTCTGCAGCCGAAACGGTTATTGTTGACATCTCCTCTTTCCTTGCAACAAGGGGCTATATTCCTGCATTTATAGGCGGTGTCTTCATCTCCGGTATTTTGGCTTCTACCATGTCCACAGCGGACTCTCAGCTGATCGCTGCATCTTCCAGTGTAACACAGGACATCCTGGTCGATACCTGTAAGATCAAACTGTCAGATAAGAAGCAGATGGTAATCGCAAGACTGTCTGTTATTGTGATTTCTGTTATTGCCATTTTCTTGGCAAGAGATCCCAATGGCTCGGTTTTCCGCATCGTTTCTTTCGCATGGGCTGGTTTCGGTGCCGCTTTTGGCCCTGTAATGCTGTTTGGACTGTTTTGGAAACGCACCACAAAGGGCGGCGCTGTGGCCGGCATGATTGTAGGCGGCGCAATGGTGTTCATTTGGAAATATCTGATCGCGCCCAAGGGCGGTGTGCTTGCGGTTTATGAACTTCTCCCCGCATTCCTCTGCGGCTGTATCGCCATCGTCGTTGTCAGCCTTATCACCAAAAAGCCTGGCGAAGAAATCACCAGCGTATTTGACGAAATCAAAGCTGATATCAAAAACAAAAGAGCCCGCAAAACAGAGGTTGCTACAAACGCTGTGACAGAATAATTAGAAGTTTATCATCTTTTACAAAGCCCCCAAAGTACCACAGATGTGCTTTGGGGGCTTCTTTTTATAACCATTGTTTCCCAACGTTCTCATCTCTTGAGGGAATATTTGGGAGAGGCGGATTGATGGATGGGAAAATGCCGAAATGTGCCATGCAGCCGACACACAGAAAAACCTCAACCATTCGATATGCCCCCGCTTTTTTTGAGAAGGAGTAGCGTCAAACGCTGCTGCTCCTTTCTTGTTTGCTTCTAAAACAGATTTTCCACTGTAAACGCTTCCATTTCATACAACAGCTTAATTTTTGTGATAAGCGACGCATTGCAGGCTGCATATTCTCCTCCCGGCTCATTTTGTTCCAGATAGCACTGAACCTGAGTAAACAAAACCAAAACATCGTCACTTTCCGTATGATGAAGGACTGTGTATAAATATCCATCAAGTTGGTCCCATTTCCCCCGTGAGAGCTGTGTAAAATGCAACGCTTGTTGGATTTCACCAGTCTGATAACAATCCTCTGCACGCTGTAGCAAGTCTGTCATATCCTGAGTTGCCTTTTTCAACACATAATTGCTAAACAAGGCAGCGTTAAAAATAAATATGAGGATAGCAACCGAAATCCAAAGCCGTTTCAAGAAGGTACCTCCTTGGGAGAAAAATAAATTCGCAATTCCTCGTCCACTGTAAACAGAAAAACGTCTTCATAGTGGGAAAAACCTCGCTCTGCCAACTGTTGTTTCAGCCATTTTTCATCTACACCACGTCGCTTTAAATTCTCTCGGATCAATCTGCCATCGTTGATAACAGGAAGCGGAAGTCCACTTTCTTTTTCAACAGGCGGAAATTTCCCTGCAGTAATTGGCTGGTACTCTGGAAATAAAAGGACAGAAAGCTGTCCGTTGGTTTCTAAAACGGCAAACTCAACAGAAGAAAGATCGGTTACGCCCCGTTGCCGCAATTCTTCCATCAATTCGTCAATGGTAAAACGGTTTCGGTGCATCTCCTTTTGATTCAGCCGTCCGCGCTCTATAATCACACTGGGGTGTCCACAAAGTAAAGAACGAATGCGAAGACTCCGCACAGTGAGTACAGATAGAATCATCGTGATGGCAATCAGTGTAATAATCGGGATTACTCCATTCAAC
>JAFOJR010000007.1 GCA_017420125.1 Oscillospiraceae bacterium
AAATTAAGTTTAGCACTCGAGAGGAGAGAGTGCTAAACAGGAGGGATTGCATGAATATCAGTGAACGTAAAAAACGAATTTTGCGGGCAGTGATTGAAGATTACATTGCAACAGCCGAGCCTGTCGGGTCAAAAACTATTTCCAAGCATGCCGAGTTGAATATCTCTCCTGCGACCATCCGCAATGAAATGGCGGATCTGGAAGCAATGGGGTTATTAGAGCAACCCTATACTTCAGCAGGACGAATCCCCTCCCCTGGAGGGTATCGGTTTTATGTAAATGAATTGATGGAGCAACACCGTTTGTCTCTTCAGGAAACCGAACATCTCAACGCTGCACTGCGACTGAAAACCCAAGAGCTGGACCGTGTGATTACGGAAGCTACCCGGGTTATTTCAAAACTTACAAAATACCCGTCCTATGCTATTTCAGCAGGGCCGTCCCACGTGACCATCCGCCGGTTTGACCTGCTCCAGGTTGAGCAGCAGACGTTTATCGTGGTGGTAATGACGGATACAAACATTGTTAAAAATAAGCTGTTGCGTTTGCCAGCCGATTTAAGTGAAACACAAATCCATCTCCTTAACCGTCTTCTCAATACCAGTTTTACAGGTCTGACACTGGAAGAAATTACGCCGGATCTTATGGAAATGGCAAAGCAGGCTGTGGGTGAAGCATATGCCTTGTTGACAATGGTAATTGCTTTTGCAACCGAAGTGATGCGGGAGCAGGAGACATACGCTGTTCATGTAAGTGGTTTGGCGCGGCTGCTGGAATATCCGGAATATCGTGATCTGGAGCGGGCGCAGCCACTGCTGGCATATTTATCGGAAGAAAGTGCGCTTTCTGCATTGCCCAAACCGGACGATTCTGATGTGAAAATTTACATTGGACCGGAAAATGTAGAGGGCGCTTTGCAGGACACCAGTGTGGTTGTGGCAAGCTACGATATTGGGGAAAATATGCGGGGTCTTATTGGCATTGTAGGCCCAACCCGTATGGATTATGCAAAAATTGCTGCCAGATTATACTATTTTGCCGATGGTTTGACGAAGTTGCTGGGAAGCGGCGGTGATCAAACAAAAAGGAAAAAATAAGCAGCGGGAGGAGATCCCCATTCAATGAAACAAAAAAACCATCTATTGCGCCTTGCGGTCAATGAGATGATTTGGAGGGAGCAGAAGGAATATGAAGGAAAAGGAATTTGACACACTGCCGGAAGAACCGGAAAATGAGATGCCGCAAGAGGCGGCAGAGGAGCAGACTTCGCCTGGCGATACAGAACAGGTTACACTGACGATAGAACAGATAAAAAAACTGGAGGAGCTTGCAAAGCAGGCAGATTCTCTGGAGCAAGAATTGAAAAATACATCTGATCAATATTTGCGATTACTGGCGGAGTATGACAACTACCGCAAACGCACCCAAAAGGAAAAAGAGGCGATCGCAGGGGATGTGAAAGCAGCAACTATTCTGGCTTTGCTTCCAGTTTATGACAATTTACTTCGTGCATTGGAGCAGGAAACAGAAGACCAGGCTTTCTACAAAGGTGTTGAAATGACGATGAACCAATGCAAGGCTGCATTTCAGTCTCTGGGTGCAGAGGAAATCCCCGCGCTGGGTCAAACATTTGATCCGGCTCTTCACAACGCAGTGATGCATGTTGAGGAGGAGGACCAAGGCGAAAATGTTGTGGTAGAAGTGTTCCAAACTGGTTTTTCCATAGGGGACAAGGTGATCCGCCACGCGATGGTAAAAGTTGCAAATTAAAAGCTTTGTAGAAGCTGTTGAAATAAATGGCTGTTATCTCAATAGAGCAGATAAGAATAAAATAATTTAATCCAAAAGAAATCATACCCGAATTATAGAGGAGGAAATGAACTATGTCTAAAATTATAGGGATCGATTTAGGAACGACTAATTCTTGTGTTGCCGTTATGGAAGGCGGCGAAGCTATTGTTATTCCAAATGCGGAAGGCAACCGAACCACTCCGTCTGTTGTGGCTTTTTCCAAAACAGGAGAACGCATGGTGGGCCAAGTGGCAAAGCGTCAGGCAATTACCAATCCCGAGCGCACCATTAGTTCCATTAAGCGCGAAATGGGTTCTGATTATAGAGTAAATATTGATGGGAAAGCATATACTCCCCAAGAAATTTCCGCTATGGTGCTGCAAAAGCTGAAGGCAGATGCAGAAAGTTATCTGGGCAATACTGTGACTCAGGCGGTTATTACTGTCCCCGCCTATTTTACTGATTCTCAGAGACAGGCCACAAAAGACGCAGGCAAAATTGCCGGGCTGGAAGTTCTGAGAATTATCAACGAACCAACAGCAGCTGCATTGGCATATGGTCTGGACAAGGAAAGTGATCAGAAGATCATGATCTATGACTTGGGCGGCGGTACGTTCGACGTGTCCATTTTGGAAATCGGGGACGGTGTCATTGAAGTTTTGGCAACCGCTGGCAACAACCGTCTGGGCGGTGACGACTTTGATGAATGTATTATGAAATATTTGGCAGATGAATTCAAAAAGGATTCCGGTATCGATCTGTCCAGTGATAAAGTGGCCATGCAACGTTTGAAGGAAGCAGCGGAAAAGGCGAAGATTGAATTGTCCGGTGTGACCAGTTCGGCAATTAATCTGCCCTATATCACTGCGGACGCAACAGGGCCCAAACATTTGGACTTAACATTAACCCGCGCAAAGTTTAATGAACTCACTGGCCACCTGGTAAAAAAGACAATAGAGCCTGTCCGTCAAGCACTGAACGATGCTGGCTTGAAAGCCGGAGAATTGAGCAAAGTTCTTTTGGTGGGTGGTTCCACCAGAATCCCGGCGGTACAAGATGCCGTAAAAGACCTGACTGGAAAAGATCCGTTTAAGGGGATTAACCCGGATGAATGTGTTGCACTGGGTGCGGCCATTCAGGGCGGCGTCCTTGGCGGCGAAGTGAAGGATATTCTGCTTTTGGATGTAACGCCGCTGTCTTTGGGAATTGAAACATTAGGCGGTGTCTGCACCAGATTGATTGAACGTAACACGACTATCCCTGCAAAAAAGAGTCAGATTTTCTCTACTGCAGCAGACAATCAAACTTCTGTTGAAGTTCATGTTCTCCAAGGTGAGCGTGAGATGGCAGCATATAATAAGTCTTTGGGAAGATTCCATCTGGATGGAATTGCACCAGCTCGTCGAGGTGTTCCCCAGATTGAGGTGACCTTTGACATTGACGCTAACGGTATTGTCAATGTTTCTGCCAAGGATTTAGGAACTGGAAAAGAACAAAATATTACCATTACTGCCTCCACCAATTTGTCTCAGGATGAAATTGATAAAGCAGTCCGGGAAGCAGAGCAGTATGCGGCCGAGGACGCCAAGCGCAAGGAAGAAGCAGAGGTCCGCAACCAGGCTGACCAGATGGTCTATCAGTGCGAAAAGACGCTGGACGAGATGAAAGATAAAATTGATCCGGCGGATAAGGCCTCTGTGGAAGAGCCTTTGAATCGGACAAAGGAAGCCCTGAAAGGAACAGATACTGAAGCGATTCGAGCCGCAAGCGAAGAGTTGGCAAAGGCATTTTACGCTGTTTCTGAAAAGATTTATGGGCAGGCAGGCGCCCAAAGTGCAGATGTTGGTGACGTGGGAGCAGCTCCCGGTGGAGAAACATCCGGCAGCGGCGAATATTATGATGCAGATTATAAAGTAGTAGATGACGATCAGCAGCAAGACCAGCAGCAATAAGTAAGAACGGAACGGTATAAACCAAATGTAATTTGTCCCGCACCCAGCAAAGTCTGCCGGGTGCGGGACAGGTTTGACTTTATCTTTTTGGATTTCATTCAACAGAGCACGGTAAGAGTTCCATTCTCATTTTGAGGTGAAGAATATGGCAGAACAAAAACGAGATTACTATGAGGTGCTGGGCGTTTCCAAAACAGCAACAGAAGACGACCTGAAAAAAGCATATAGAAAACTGGCAAAGCGATATCATCCGGATCTTCATCCAGACGACAAAGAGGCAGAGGCAAAGTTTAAAGAGTTAAACGAAGCATATGCCATTTTGTCAGACAGTGACAGCAGAGCCAAGTATGATCAGTTCGGTCATGCGGGGGTGGATCCCAACTTTGCTGGTGCAGGAGCAGGGGGCTTTGGCGGTTTTGGCGGCTTTGCAGATTTTGACTTGGGCAGTATTTTTGATTCTTTTTTTGGCGGCGGAGGTTCCGCCCGTCCGCGAAATGGTCCGCAAAAAGGAGAAACTCTGCGCACTTCTGTCATCATCTCTTTTGAAGAAGCAGCGTTTGGCTGCGAAAAAGAAATTACCATCAGCCGGTCGGAAACTTGTGAAGAATGCGGTGGTTCTGGCTGTGCCAAAGGGACGACGGCAGAAATTTGTTCTGAGTGTCATGGAACAGGAACAGTGCGTGTTCAGCAGCAAACGCCAATGGGCGTTTTTGCCTCCACCACTACATGTCCCAAATGCCACGGAACAGGCAAGATTATTTTGCAGCCGTGCAAAACCTGTAAAGGAAACGGTTATGTGCGGAAACAAAGAAAGATTTCTGTCAATATTCCTGCCGGAATTGAAGATGGACAGGCAATTTCTTTGCGCGGTCAGGGGAACGCCGGCAAACGAGGCGGCCCGGCAGGGGATCTTTTGATCAGTGTCGGTGTTCGCTCACATCCACTGTTTACGCGGGAAGGCACTTCTGTTTTCTGTGAAGCTCCCATTACTTTTACACAGGCGGCATTGGGAGCAGAGTTGGAAATTCCTACCATCGACGGCAAGGTGAAATATACGTTACCGGAGGGCACACAGACGGGAACGGTATTCCGTTTGCGGGGGAAGGGGATTCCCAGACTCAACGGCAAAGGCCGGGGCGATCAATATGTGACAGTTATTGTAGAAGTGCCAAAAAATTTAACAAATGAGCAAAAAGAAAAGCTACGTCAGTTTGACGCCAGTTTGAGTGACAGCAATCACGCAAAACGAAAAAGCTTTTTTGAGAA
>JAFOJR010000140.1 GCA_017420125.1 Oscillospiraceae bacterium
TGACCCCATCGGAGAAATTTGCGTTACGGTGGGAGGCAGCGAAGCCATTGATCTGATTATTCGCGCTTTGGTTAATTATGGCGATGAGGTTATCATTCCCACGCCGTCTTTTGTCTGCTATGGTCCTCTGACGGAGCTGGCCGGCGGCGTACCGGTTTATGTGGAAACAAAGGTAGAAAACGAATTTCGCCTGACCGCCCAAGAGTTGCGGGATGCCATCACGGAAAAAACAAAAATGCTTGTTTTGCCGTATCCCAGCAATCCAACTGGCGGCATTATGGAAAAAGCCGATTTGGAAGCATTGGCAGAAGTTTTGAAAGACACCAATATTATGGTGCTTTCCGATGAGATTTATGCAGAACTGACCTATGGCAGAAAACATGTGTCCATTGCCAACATCCCGGGGATGTATGAGCGGACAGTGATTGCCAGCGGTTTTTCCAAAGCCTTTGCCATGACCGGGTGGCGGATGGGTTATGCCTGCGGCGCAGAAGCTCTGATCGAACAGGTGACGAAAATCCACCAGTATGGTATTATGTCTGCTCCTACGATGAGCCAGTATGCTGCCATCGAAGCCATGCGCAACGGGATGGAAGATATCGTTGTGATGAGGGAATCCTATAACGAACGGCGGCAAATGATTGTAGACGGACTGCGCAAGATTGGTTTTGACTGCTTCGAACCCAGGGGCGCGTTCTACGTCTTCCCCTGTATCCGCAGCAGCGGATTGTCTTCGGAGGAATTCTGCAAACGGCTGTTGATGGAGGAGAGCGTGGCAGTCATTGCCGGAACCGCCTTTGGCCCAGGCGGCGAGGGATTTATTCGCTGCTGTTATGCCACTTCCAAGGAAGGGATTCAAGAAGCACTGAAGCGCATGGAACGGTTTTTGGCGAAAGTAAAACAGGAACAGGGTCGGTAAGTGTATGAAATATATTTTGGTAATTGGCGATGGCATGGCGGATAACCCTGTGCCGTTTTTGGGGGATAAAACGCCGATGCAGGTAGCAGATACCCCGTGTATGGACCGTTTAGCAGCGCAAGGCGAAGTGGGCCAGGTGCGGACAGTGCCGGTGGAGGTCCCGCCGGGCAGCGACACGGCTATTTTATCCATTTTCGGGGCAGATCCGCGGGTATGCTATACGGGCCGCTCCCCTTTGGAAGCGGCAGGAAGCGGGATTACGCTGCAGCCCGGCGACGTGTCTTACCGATGTAATATGGTTACGTATGAAGACGGTGATCAGCCGTTTTTGGAAAAAAAGATTTTGTCTCATAATGCAGGCTCCATCGAGGGAGAGGAATCCATTGCCATTATCACGGCGCTGTTTTCCCATCCGGAATTTGCCCACATGGCCGAGGCGGCCGGGATGCGGGTATATCCCAGCCCTTCCTTTCGGCATATTGCGGTGCAGAAAGGGGCATCCATTGACGGGCTGGTTGCCGCGCCCCCGCATGACCATCTGGGCGAGGTCATTGGACCACTGATGCCGACTGGGTGTGAAAATGCGGCGGTGCTGCAGGCATTGATGGAAAAAGCCCACGAAATTTTGGACCATCATCCGCTGAATGAGGCCCGGCGCCAGGCCGGCAAACGGCCGGCGAACGGAATCTGGTTCTGGGCAGAAGGAACGGGAGTGGCGCTGGATTCCTTTGTGGAAAAATATCATAAAAAAGGCGTCGTCATTTCTGCCGTGCCTTTGTGTCATGGGATTGCCCGGCTGACCGGACTGGACGTTCAGTTTGTTGAAGGGGCCACAGGAGAGCTGGAGACCAATTATCAAGGCAAGGTAGACGCGGCGGTGCAGGCGTTGATGGGAGAATATGACTTTGCTGCAGTGCACATTGAAGCGCCGGATGAATGCACCCACAACGGAGATACAGAGGGGAAAATAGAGGCGATTACCCGATTGGATCACCTGGTGGTTCGGCCGCTGACAGAGGCGATGGAGCAGGCGGGGATTCCCTATCGGCTCCTGATTTTAAGCGATCATAAAACACTGACTTCCACCAGAGGGCACGATGGTGATCCGGTTCCGTTTCTGTTGTACGAAAGCGGAAGGGACACCGGTGCAGGGCTGCCTTATGATGAAGCATCCGGCGAACAGGGACGGTTTTTAGAAGAAGGCACGAGTTTGATGGACATATTATTCCAGACAGATCAAAAATAGAATGAATCAGCGGGGGGATATATGATGAAGAAACAGTTGGAAGAATTGGGGTTCCTTCCGGCGGATATGCTGCTGCCCAAAGATGCAGACATGACGCGTTGGAGTGTTGTGGCGTGCGACCAGTTTACCTCTCAGCCGGAATATTGGGAACGGGTGGAGCAATTTGTGGGGGATGCACCCTCCACGCTGTATCTGATCTTGCCGGAAAGCCGTCTCGGCACTCCGCGGGAAACGGAAAGCGTCCGGGAAATCAATCAGACGATGAAGCAATATTTGCAGGAAGGTGTGTTCCAGACGCTGGAGCAAAGCCTGATTTATGTAGAGCGTCAGCAGGCCAATGGAAAAATCCGCTGCGGTATCGTAGGCGTGGTGGATTTGGAGCATTATGATTACCGTCCGGGAGCTACGTCGCTGATTCGTGCCACGGAGGGAACGGTATTAAGCCGCATCCCGCCTCGGGTGGCGGTGCGGAAAGATGCTCCGCTGGAAACCTCTCATATTATGCTGCTGATTGACGATCCGATGAAGACGGCGATAGAGGCTATCGGCGCACAGACCGGAGAAATGGAACTGCTGTATCAATTTGAGTTGATGGAAAACGGCGGGTCTATTTCCGGCTGGCGGGTGACAAAAGCCCAGGAAGAGCAGCTTGCAGCCGCACTGGCCGCTTTGGCGGACCCGACTGCTACAGCACAAAAGTATCAAATGGAGAAAGTTCCGCCGCTGCTGTTTGCCGTGGGGGACGGAAACCATTCCCTGGCCACTGCCAAAGAAAATTACGAACGGAAGAAGCGGGTGACGCCGAAAAAACAATGGGAGACTTTGCCTGCCCGGTTTGCCATGGCGGAAGTGGTGAATCTCCATGATGATTCCTTGGAATTTGAACCCATCCATCGGGTGGTATTTGATGTTTCACCGGAGGATCTGGTCAATAAGCTGCTGCAGTGGTATAAAGGCGCTTTCCAGGGAGAAGGCGAAGGCCACCAGATTCGCTATGTCTATGGTGAAACAGAAGGCGTTATTACAGTCCCTTCGCCGAAAGCCAAGCTGGAAGTGGGGACCCTTCAGAACTTTTTGGACGGCTATATCAAGACGTATGGCGGCAAAGTGGACTATATTCATGGTGCAGATGTGACCAGAGAGTTGGCCCGCCAGGCAGGGAACATAGGATTTATTTTGCCGGCGATGGCCAAATCCCAGCTGTTCCCGACGGTGATGACAGAGGGTGTTTTGCCCCGCAAGACCTTTTCCATGGGCGAGGCATGGGACAAGCGCTATTATCTGGAATGTCGAAAAATCCGGTAGCATTAAAAAAAGACTCCTGAGACTTGAAGAGAAAAGACCGATGGAAACGAAAGGAGGTATGGCCATGCCGTTTTCCGCGGAGGTTTTCGCATACGCGAAGCTGAATTTGACGCTGGACGTGACCGCCCGCCGGCCGGATGGATATCACGATCTCTGCATGGTCATGCAGACAGTGGCCCTGTGGGATACCATTCAAATGAAAGAGACCCAAACCTCCGGTATCCAGGTGCAGACCAATGTTTCCTTTTTGCCCAGCGACGAGAAAAACCTGGCAGCTGTGGCGGCGCGGCGATATTTTGAAGCAGCAGGGCTGCCCCTGCCCGGTCTTCAAATTCATATTGAAAAGCGGATTCCCATCTGCGCCGGCATGGGGGGCGGCAGCAGTGACGGCGCAGCCGTTCTGCGGGCGTTGAATCAGCACTATGGTGCATTGTCGTCTCAGCAGCTGCAGGAGGTGGGAGAGTCGGTAGGAGCGGATGTACCTTACTGTATCTGCGGCGGCACCATGCTGGCACAGGGAAAAGGAGAGCAGCTGCGCCGGCTGCCTGCTCTGCCCACTTGCTATTTTGTCATCTGCAAGCCAAGATTTTCCATTTCCACTCCGGTTCTGTTTTCCCGGCTGCACGTAGGGAAAATCCGCTGCCGGCCGGACACGCCGGGTATCATCGAGGCGCTGGAAGCAGCAGATTTAGAAGGCGTGGCCCGCCGGATGTACAATGTGTTTGAATCTGTTTTGGAGCCAAGCCGGCAGGAAGTGCTGCAGCAGATCCGCTCTGTCCTGCTGGATTACGGCGCTTTGGGGGTTTCCATGAGCGGAACGGGACCGTCTATGTTCGGCTTGTTTTCCAACCGTGAGACGGCAGAAGCCGCATTCCGTGTGCTGAAAGAGCAATATCAAGAGTGTTTTTTGGCCCAGTCGGTTTAAAACAAATCAATACCGTCTATCCTAATGGCAGAAATCTGTTTGGATAGGCGGTGTTTTTTATGGATTGGCGGAAAAAGTTGAAATGTTCTCTTTTGTTCGGACTGGCAGTGATATTGCTGCTGGGCGGAAAGGTCCATGGCACGCAGACCGCGCTGGCAGAAAAGCTGGTGCGGCTGCATGTAATTGCAAATTCCGACAGTCAGCAGGATCAGGCGGTGAAGTTGCTGGTGCGGGATCAGATGCTGACAGAAGTGCAGTCTCTGCTGGCGGGAGAAGACAATTTGGCAGACGCAAAAGCGAAACTCCGGGCGGCGCTGCCCGCTTTGGCTGCCGCGGGGCAGGCAGTAGTGGATCGGGAAGGGGCACCGTATCGTGTGACTGCGGCGCTGGAACAGACTTTTTTCCCCACCAAAGAATACGAAGGGTTTTCGCTCCCGGCAGGGGAGTATACCGCGCTGCGCATCGTTTTGGGGGACGGGCAGGGAGCAAATTGGTGGTGCGTGCTGTTTCCACCGTTATGCACAGGTCTGGCATCAGAACAGGTGGCGGAAACAGCCCAGGCTGCCGGGCTGACAGAGGATGAAGTTGCCCTAATCACAGAACAGGACGAGGGTTATGTGTTCCGCTTCCGCTGTGTGGATTTATGGGAGCAGTTTTGTCATTTATTTTCCTAAAATTGGAACAAAAGGCAGCGGCTGTATGGAACCGATGCCTTCGATTCTGAATATTCCGGGCAGGGTGAAAAAATCGAACCTTTGCGCAGGCATCAAAAAGAGAAATCCTTTTCAGTCTGACATTGGCAGCAGATCGGATACTTGTTTTTGCAGAAAGCTGGCATATTAAAAAAGCGGCTGTTTGCAAAACGGCCGCAAGCAACAATGGCGGAAGAAGGGATGGAATGAAAGAAGCAACAACAGGCCTGTCGAGTGTGACACTTTTGCTGCTGCGGTGCTTTTGTTTTGGCCTGGCGGTCATTTTTTTCTGCACAGCCGCACTGCAGGCACAGGCGGCGCCGGCAGGCAGCGAAGTGAGGCAGCTGATTCCCGTAGGGCGGACAGTGGGAATCAAATTGTTTTCCGACGGCGTGATGGTTATTGGCCTCTCCCAGGTGATGGAGGGTTCCGGTGCTTCCTGCCCGGCCAAGATGTGCGGGTTGAAAGAAGGGGACATTATCACGCAGGTGAACGAGACGGAGATCCAATCAGCGGAAGCGCTGCGGGATACTTTGCAGACGGTGGGGCAAAAGGAGATGACGCTCCATGTGCTGCGCAACGGCCAGAAATTGGAATTGGAGGCAAAAGCGGCTTTGGGAACAGATGACAACTGTTATCGCCTGGGCGCCTGGACACGGGACAGCATGGCGGGGATTGGAACGATTACCTTTTACGATCCGGAGCGAAATGTGTTTGGCGCATTGGGGCACGGAATCAACGATATTGACACATTTGAGCTGATTCCGTTGGCTTCCGGGTCCATTATGAGCGCCACCGTGGCGAATGTGGTGCGGGGGCAATCCGGCACGCCGGGAGAACTGCAGGGGAAATTTGATCAGCACCGTGATTTGGGCACGCTGTATGCAAACACAGATAAAGGGGTGTTTGGGAAAGCGGAAGCACCAGAGTATATGGGAGAAGGGAAACCCATACCGGCTGCAGGACAGTCCTGCGCCAAAGTGGGGAAAGCCACCATTTTGTCCAATGTGACAGGAGATACCGTTTGCGAATATGGAATTGAAATCACAAAAGTGTATCATGGCCTGTCGGACAGCGGACGAAACCTGATGATCCAGGTGACCGACCCGCGGCTTTTGGAAGCGACCGGCGGCATTGTGCAGGGGATGAGCGGCAGCCCCATTTTACAGGATGGAAAGCTGGTGGGCGCTGTGACCCACGTTTTGGTGGAGGATCCCACCAAAGGATACGGTATTTTCATCGAAAAAATGCTAGAATCTTCTGATGGGAAATAGCAAAAAACAGGGCAGCGACTTTTGTCGAACGCTGTCGATTTATCGCAGGAAAACATGAAAAAGGATAGGAAATATTGGAAAATGCAGAACATTTCTTCAAAAAAATTAAGAAAATGTCTTAAAAAGAGAATGCCTTTATGATAAGTTTAAAGCACAATTTTTGACA
>JAFOJR010000141.1 GCA_017420125.1 Oscillospiraceae bacterium
CAACAGGTCCTCCGCCGTAATGTTCAATCATGCTGTATAGCATACGGCGGTCAATGGAATCTAATCCTAACTCGTCCACTTCCAGCGCAGTCAAGGCCGCATCTGCAACTTGTTTGGTAATCGTCCCTTGGGCACAAACTTGTGCAAAATCTCTTACTCTGCGCAACATTCGGTTGGCAATTCGAGGAGTTCCGCGGGAACGTGAGGCAATTTCCATAGCTCCTTCCGCTTCAATGGGCACATTCAAAATTCCTGCGCTGCGGTCAATAATTGCCGCTAACTCTTCCGGCGTATACAGTTCCAACCGCAGTGATACGCCGAACCGATCTCGAAGCGGCGCAGAAAGCTGCCCTGCTCGTGTTGTGGCCCCGATCAACGTAAATCGGGGCAAATCCAGGCGGATGGAATTGGCAGAAGGTCCTTTCCCAATAATGATATCAATGGCATAATCTTCCATTGCAGGGTACAGAATTTCTTCTACGGCTCTGTTAAGTCGATGAATCTCATCCACAAACAAAACGTCTCCCGCATTTAAATTGGTCAAAAGAGCGGCCAAATCACCGGCTTTTTCAATGGCAGGACCAGAAGTTATTCGGATATTAACGCCCATTTCTGCCGCGATAATACTGGCTAAGGTTGTTTTCCCCAACCCCGGTGGTCCATGGAGCAGTACATGGTCTAACGGCTCACCACGCATTTTGGCTGCTTCAATAAAAATGGAAAGGTTTTCCTTTGCCTTTTCCTGGCCAATATATTCTGACAGTTTTTTGGGGCGCAGGGAATATTCTGTTTCGTCCCCCGGCAGCAGCGTTGTACTGATAATAGGCTCTTCCTTTTGAAAATCTGCATCTGAAAAATCAATACTCATGGTTCTTTTCCTCTATTGTTTTTGATAAAATGAGTGGGTTTTTGCTTTTTCGCAATCATTTCATCATTGAAATTTGTTCAACCGCTTCAATGCCTGCCGAATTAATTCTTCCAATGAAAGCGTCTCTACAGCCAAGCCGCGCAGCGCCATGGAAACCTCTGCGGAGGAATAGCCCAAAACGGCAAGAGCCGCAGCAGCATCACTGCTCTTGCTGGCGCCCTGCATATTATTGGAAACGGAAATGTTTTCCCAACCGCCTTTCTGCTGCTCCTTGGACAATTTGTCTTTCAATTCCAAAATAATGCGCTGTGCTGTTTTCTTGCCGATCCCCTGGGCAACAGTCAGGGCCTTTTCTTCTCCCGTGATCACTGCCATTGCAAATTGTTCCGGTGAGTTGGCGGATAAAATGGAAAGTGCCGCTTTTGGCCCCACACCGGAGACGCTCAAAAGAAGTTTAAAGCATTCCAGTTCAATCTCGCTTGCAAAGCCATATAAATTAAATACATCTTCTCGTACATGCAAATATGTATATAGTTTTGCCACCTTACCAAGATTCAGCGAAGAAAGTGTATAGGATGATGTGGCGCAGTCATATCCTACGCCGCCGCAGTCAATCACCGCTCTTTCCGGTTCTATATGTGCTACGGTTCCTTTGATATAATAAAACATGGTGTTGTTCCTCTCATGACCTCATTGATTTTGCAGTTGGTGCAGCAAAGAGGAGGACGCTCTGCCATGGCACAATGCCACGGCCAACGCATCTGCGGCATCGTCTGGCCGGGGAATTTTCTCCAAACGCAACAGGCGTTGTGTAATTTTCATTACCTGCATTTTCTCCGCTCGCCCATAGCCGACTACTGCCTGCTTGACCTGCAATGGAGTATATTCATACAGTGGAATACCACATTTTTCCGCCGTCATTAAAATAATCCCTCGCCCATGTGCCACGGAGATACCGGTTTTAACGTTGGTGTTGAAAAACAACTCTTCTACCGCAACAGCATCTGGATGGAATAAATCAATCAGTTGTTCAAAATCCAGTGCAATTTGCAACAAACGCGCTGAAAGCCGCTGCCCTGCCGCCGTACTGATAACACCATATTGCAACAGCTTATAAATATTTCGTTCTGCTTGAATCACACCAAAACCTACAGTCGCAATCCCCGGGTCAACTCCTAAGATAATCAACGCTCTATCCTCTCATTTACTGTTTCCATCGACTCATTTTAAAACTACATTTTCCTCGCCCAGCACTTGATTCAGCTCTTTCAGCAGCGCTTTGTGAAGCAGACACCGGCCGCCCAGCTTCTGTTTGGTATCAGCACAGTAAAGCACAACCGGCGTTTCCCCTGGAAACATGAAGAAAAGACGCTGCAGATGATCCATTTCCCAGCTTTCTTTCGACGCAATACGGACATATAATTTGCTGCCCTGGAGCACTTGCGGAGCGATAGGTTCTTCTTTCAACCCTTGTTGCAACACTTCCTGAAGAAGACGGATCGAATCCATCATAATCTGAGGTTCTTTTTCCTCACGCGAAGATATGCGCCCTGTGACTAAAACCGGTATGTTTTCCACCAGTGCTGCTCGATTTTCCGATAATACCCGGGAAAAAACCAGCAGTTCAATGGTTCCTGTGTCATCTTCCAATGTTACATATGCCATAACGGAATTCGTCCGAGTGGTTTTTGTCTTCATACTGGTAATTACACCTGCGATGGTAACTTGTTCTCCATCCTGTACGGCGTTTGTCTCTATTTCATCCTCTTGGAAAGTTGCCAAAATAGTCCCTATCGGGACAGCATGGATTTTCTCGACCAGATCGCGATACTCATCCATTGGATGACCCGATAAATACAGCCCTGTCGCTTCTTTCTCCATAGCCATCCGCTGAGATAATGCATATTCCGGTCGCTTCTGCAGAAAAGCGGATTGACCTGATATTTCTCCATTTCCTCCAAATAAGTCCAGCTGACCCTCTAAATTCTGCCGCAAATCCAAACCAATCTGTTCCAGCATTCCCGGATATCCTTCCAGCAGCGTAGCGCGGGTTTCACCAAAGCAATCCATCGCCCCGCATTTAATCAGGCTTTCCAGAACACGTCGGTTAAGTTCTTTTTGATATAGTCGTTTACAGAAATCAAATGGCGATTTGAATAATCCATTCTC
>JAFOJR010000142.1 GCA_017420125.1 Oscillospiraceae bacterium
GCTTGTGCTCACAGAGGGCGCAAAGGGCATGAAGGGCGCCATCGCAAAGGCAGAGGAACTGGCCCGGGAGATTCCCGGCGGCTTTATTCCGGGCCAGTTTGTGAATCCCGCCAATCCCGCCATCCACAAGGCGACCACCGGGCCGGAGATCTGGAAAGACACGGACGGCAAAGTGGATGTCTTTATTGCCGGCGTCGGCACCGGCGGCACCGTAACCGGCGCGGGGGAATATCTCAAGGAGCAGAATCCGGAGATCAAGGTTGTGGCCCTGGAGCCGGAAGATTCCCCCGTCCTTTCGGAAGGGAAGGCCGGCGCCCACAAGATTCAGGGCATCGGCGCCGGGTTTGTGCCGGATGTGCTGAACACGCAGGTGTATGACGAGGTCTTCAAGGCGTCCAATCAGGACGCGTTTGAAACGGCCAAACTGCTTGCGAAGAAAGAGGGCATCTCTGTGGGCATTTCCTCCGGCGCGGCTCTTTTCGGCGCGATTACACTGGCAAAACGGCCGGAAAACAAAGGCAAGGTCATTGTCGCGCTGCTGCCGGACAGCGGCGACCGCTACTACTCCACGGCACTTTTTACAGAATAAACCGCGAGGCAGGATATCGGCCATGCCTCTGGCCGATATCCTGCTGCCTGAAAGGGCGAGAACGCGGCGGCGGAAATGAAATCGGAAGAAGAAAGAAGGAGTCGGAAGAACCATGAAGTCTATCCTTGCTTTTGGCGATTCGAACACCTGGGGACTGATTCCCGGATCGAAAGAACGATATCCCTGGACGGTTCGATGGACCGGCGCTCTGGAGCGCCGGTCCTCATCTCTCCGCGTCATGGAAGAGGGTTTGTGCGGGAGAACAACCGCGTTTGAAGATGATCTCCGGCCCGGGCGGAGAGGGGCTTCCGCGCTTCCGATGATTCTGGAAAGCCACCATCCGCTGGACGCGGCTGTCGTCATGCTGGGAACCAACGACTGCAAGCGTGTTTATTCTGCCTCGGAAGACACCATCGGAAAAGGCATGGAACTCTGCCTCGACGAACTGGAAAAGTATCTTCCCCCGCGCAGCATCCTTCTCGTTTCCCCCATATGGCTTGGAGAAGAGGTGTGGAAGCCGGATAAAGATCCCGAATTCGGTGCCCGGTCCGTACTCACCTGCCGCAGACTGAAGGAGGTGTACGGCCGCATCGCAAAAGAAAGAGGGACCGCATTTCTGGCCGCGTCGGACTATGTCCTTGCCAGTGAGGCGGACGAAGAGCACATGGACGCAGAAGGGCACCGCATCTTTGCCGCGGCTGTATATGAAAAACTGAGGGAAATGAACGCTGTTTAGCGGCATATGATGGTCCGGAGACCGGAAATCGCGACGGTCCGGGCCAATCATATTTTGAAGGAGTGGGATGTTGTGAGTTTTTTGCAGGATATTTATCAATATATGAAAAACGGAGAATCCGAAACGGAAAATCTGGGGCTTGAAATCGAGCATTTTGTCGTGGACGAAACGGGCAGTCAGATTCCGTTTGACGAGATTTCTTCGCTGATCGATACGGTGGGCAGGGCCATGGGCGCGGAAATAATATATGTGGACGGACATCCCGTGGGGTATTACAACGGAAAATATTCCATCAGTCTTGAGCCCGCCTGCCAGTTTGAAATAAGCGTCAATCCGTATTCGTCTCTGGCAGAGATCGAAAGCGTCTATCGGGAGTTTCTTTCCGTCTGGGAGCCTCTGTTTGCCCGGCGGGGCTATCAGCTCGTTACCAAGGGAAATCTGCCTCTGGTGGAGCGCGGCGTGATCTCCCCCGACCAGATTCCCCTGTCCCCCAAAAAGCGGTATCAGTATATGGACGCGTATTTCAGGGAGAGCGGGAAATACGGCAAATATATGATGCGGGCCTCCGCTTCCACCCAGATTTCCGTTGATTATAAATCGGAAGCGGACCTGATCCGAAAGCTGCGCCTGCTCCAGAAGATTTCCCCGGTTCTCATGATCATGATGGAAAACAAGACCGAGGCCGCATCTACCCTGCCGGGTGTTTCGGACAGGCCGCATCTGCTCCGCATTCAGGAATGGGATGACCTTGATCCCAGCAGAACGGGATTTTTTCCCGGCTCGTTTGATGCGGACTTCGGATATCAGAAAGCCGCTGACGCGGTGTATCACACGCCCCTGATCCTGCTTACGGACAACGGCGCCACCATAGACGTGGGGAGCAAAACCGCCAAAGACCTGTATCAGGAGCGGGTGATTTCCCCGGAGAGCGGGGACGAAGCAAGAAGGGAAAAGCTGGTGGAGCATTTTCTTTCCATGGGATTTTTCCACTTCAGAATCAAGAAATATATCGAGATACGGGTTGCCGACAGCGTTCCGATTGACAGGGCGATGGGCTATGCCGCGCTTTTAAAGGGCATTGTCTACTCGGAGCACAATCTGGATGCGCTGGAGAAACAGCTGGCGGATGTGACGGAAGCGGACGCCATACAGGAAGCCGTCCATAAGATCGAAAAAGACGGCATGCAGGCGGTGATTTACTGTGACATGACAGCCGCGCAGTGGGCGGCACGTCTGATCGAACTGGCCCGAGACGGGCTTGCGGATGATGAGAGGGAGTATCTGTGCCATGTGTGAGATTTTCGGCGTAACAGCCGCCAGGCGCATCAGAGTCAATGAACTGCTTCATACGTTTTTCAGCCACAGCACGGAGCACCGGAACGGGTGGGGGCTGGTGCTGCTGGATGACCAGCCGGTTTCCATCGAAAAAGAGCCGAAACGGGCCTTGGACAGCCTGTATCTGCAAAACAGATTAAAAAGCAGCATCGAAACGGCACGGTGCCTCGCCCACATCCGGCGGGCGACAATCGGCGATGTGTGCCCTGCCAATACCCATCCCTTTTCCCGGCAGGACGATTCCGGAAGAACATGGATTCTGGCCCACAACGGAACCATATTTGATTCCGAGATCTTAGCGCCGTATCAGTATGTCCAGGAAGGGGCCACCGACAGCGAAAGAATTCTGCTCTATCTCGTGGATGAGGTCAACCGGCTGTATAGGGAACAGGGCGCCCCGCTGGGGAAAGACCAGCGGATCGGCATCGTGGAGAAGGCCGCCCGAAGCATCGCGCCGGAGAATAAACTGAATTTTCTGCTGTCAGACGGCGATTTCCTTTATGTGCATAAAAACGAAGCGGGCACGCTTTTTCAAAAAGAAACGGAAGACGGCGTGATTTTTTCCACCCGGCCGCTGGATGACGGCGGCTGGACGGAGGTGCCCGGCAATCAGCTTTTTGTTTACAGAGACGGGAAATTAATCTATACCGGGGCAAGGCATGAGGGCACCTATGTGCACAGCGAAGAAAAGCTGAAGCTGCTCTATTTTGCCTATTCCGGATTATAAAAAACCTGCTTTAAAGGGCTCGGCCCGGAGGTGAAGAGGAATGACGGAGACAAAAGCCGGCTTTTGTATGGAGCTGGCCGACAAGCTGGAACGCGACGGGAACCTGACGGATGAGGAGCTTGCTTCCGTCCTGCTCTGTGACGATCCGCGTTTTGGCGGGTATCTGGCCGAAAAGGCCAGAGACGTAAGGGAGCGGGTTTACGGAAAGGACGTATATCTCCGCGGGCTGATTGAATTTACAAATTACTGCAAAAACAACTGCTATTACTGCGGCATCCGGAGCGGGAACAAGAACGCGGAACGATACCGCCTGAGCGAAGAAGAGATCCTCTCCTGCAGTGATCTGGGCTACGCGCTGGGATTTCGCACCTTTGTTCTGCAGGGCGGCGAGGACCCGTATGATACGGACGAGCGGATCGTTTCCATCGTGCGGGGGATAAAGGAGCGGCATCCGGACACGGCCGTTACCCTGTCTGTCGGCGAGCGGGAACGGGAGAGCTATCAGAAATTTTATGACGCGGGCGCTGACCGGTATCTGCTTCGCCACGAGACCGCCGACAAAGACCATTACGGGATGCTGCATCCGGAAAACATGTCCTATGAGCGCAGGATGAACTGTCTGCGGGATTTAAAGGAGATCGGGTTTCAGGTGGGGCGCGGCATGATGGTGGGCTCCCCCGGCCAGACCACGGAACATCTGATCAAGGATTTGCGGTTTCTGAAGGCGTTTGCGTCGGAAATGGTGGGGATCGGTCCGTTTATTCCCCACCATGACACGCAGTACGCAAACGCGCCCCCCGGAACGGCGGAGATGACCCTCCGTCTGCTGTCCGTCATCCGCCTGCTTCTGCCGGAGGTGCTTCTGCCGGCCACCACCGCCCTTGGGACAGTGGATGCCCTGGGGCGGGAAAAAGGGTTCGCGGCGGGGGCAAATGTTGCCATGCCGAATCTGTCGCCGGTGGGCGTCCGGGGGAAATATCTGCTGTATGACAACAAGATCTGCACCGGAGATGAGGCGGCGGAATGTATCCGCTGTATGTCGATGCGGGTGGCCGGGGCCGGCTATGCGGTTGTGCAGAGCCGGGGCGACCACATCAGGTACCGGAAGGGAGAAGCCGGAGCGGGCACTGTCCTGCCGGCGGCATCGCCGGAAGCATAACGAGACATTGGGGAATTTTTCACTGAACCGGAGAGGGGTTTGTTATGGCAATCAACAAATATGAAGAGCTGCAGCGGCTGACGGAAACGGGAAACAGGGTGACCGTCCCGTTTGAAATCGACGGAAAAACGTATATCAGGGCGTTTCAGCCGCGGGAGCGGCTGTTCGTTTTGGGGGCCGGCCACATCGCCCAGCCCGTATGCCGCTATGCGGCCGACCTGGGCTTTACGGTCACCGTTGTGGACGACCGGCCCGATTTTGCAAACCGGGCGCGGTTTCCGGAAGCGGAAACCGTGGTGTGCGACGCGTTTTCCAGTGCCATACCGAAGCTGGATATCAAAGCGCAGGATTATATCGTGATTGTGACGCGGGGCCACCGCTATGACGGGGAATGCCTGCGGGCCATCCTCTCCCGGGAGGCGCGCCCCAAGTATCTCGGGATGATCGGCTCCAAAAGACGGGTGATCGAACTGCTGAACCTGCTCCAGCAGGAGGGGTTTTCCCGGGATGATCTGGACCGGATCTATGCGCCCATCGGCGTGGACATTCACGCGCTGACCATCAAGGAAATCGCCATTTCCATTGTCGCCCAGCTGATTCAGGCCCGCCGTGAGACAGAGGGCCGGCAGGAGAAGGGGACGCTTCTTGTCATGGACGATATTGACCCGGCCCTGCTGAAATTTTTATCCCGCGCCGATGTGCCGAAGGCCGCCATTCTGGTCTATGAGACAAGCGGGTCCACCCCCGCCAAGGCGGGGGCGATCATGGCGGTTGACCATGAATTTCAAACGGCGGGCACCATAGGCGGGGGATGCGGCGAGGCCGCGGTCCGCCTGCAGGCATACGACCTGATCGGCACGGGAGAAAAGCGCTGTGTCGAGGTGGACCTGAGCAACGATCTGGCGGAGGAAGAAGGCATGGTCTGCGGCGGCAGGATGAAGATATTGATTCAGGATGTGGGCGGCGCGCAGGAGGAATCCTGATGAATCGGCCGTGCATAGAAGGAGAAATGTCTGATGCAGTATGGAAAAAGCGCGCTCATCGCCATGAGCGGCGGGGTTGACAGCTCTGTGGCCGCCTGTCTGATGGTTCGGGACGGATACCGCTGTGTGGGGGCTACGATGCGCCTTTACAGAAATTCCGACATCGGACTGGGCCAGTATCATACGTGCTGTTCCCAGAAAGATATGGATGATGCGGGGGACGTGGCGTTTCAGCTGGACATTCCCTATGAGATTCTTGACTTCACTTCGGCGTTTAAGGAACAGGTGATTGAGAAATTCATCCGGGTCTACGAAGAAGGCGGAACGCCCAATCCGTGCATCGACTGCAATCGGTACATGAAGTTTGACAAGCTGTTTGCCTTTGCGGATCAGTCGAACCTGTCTTATATCGTCACCGGTCATTACGCAAGGATACGATATGACGCGGCGTCCGGCAGATATGTGCTTTCCAAGGCGGCGGACCCGGACAAGGACCAGAGCTATGTCCTGTATATGCTCACCCAGGAACAGCTTAAAAGGATTCGGTTTCCGCTGGGAGAAATGACAAAGGCAGAGGTGCGAAACATCGCCCGGCGGCAGGGGTTCTGCAATTCCCAAAAACACGACAGCCAGGACATCTGTTTCGTCCCGGACGGCGATTATGCCGGGTTCATGGAGCGGTATACGGGGGAAAACTATCCGGAAGGAGACTTTCTGGACGTTTCCGGCCGCGTCGCGGGGCGGCATAAGGGCGCAGTGCGGTATACCATCGGGCAGAGAAAGGGACTGGGCATTGCGGCGGGAGAGCCGCTGTATGTTCTGGGAAAAAACATGGCGGACAATACGGTGACCGTCGGCAGGAAGGAATTGTTGTATCACACGGCGCTCACCGCGTCCGATGTGAACTGGATTTCCATTCCGGAGCCGAAAGAGCCGATTCGGTGCAGGGCAAAAACACGGTACCGGCAGGAGGAGCAGTGGGCCACGGTTTATCCGGAGTCGCCCGGACGCATACGGGTCGTATTTGACGCGCCCCAGCGGGCGGTGACACCCGGTCAGGCAGTGGTCTTATACGACGGCGGCGATGTGGTGGGCGGCGGCACGATTTGTTCCGTGGAAGCATAGGGGCCGGGCCCTCTGGCAGAAGGCCCTGTGAAAAAAACGCCGGGACGCCGCGTTTGTGCCTGCCGCCGGCTTCTGCCCGGCGGGCGGCGGATGGTCCGGCGCGATACGGGGGAATGAAATGATTTATCTTGATTATGCCGCAAATACCCCGGCGGACCCGCAGGTTCTGGAGACATTTGTTTCCTGTGAGCGGAAGTATGCGGCCAACCCCAACGCCAGCCACCCCATGGGCGCTTTGGCCCGGCAGGCGCTGGCAGAGGTCACGGAGCGGATTGCGTCCGCGCTTTGTATTGACGCCGCCGGTCTGATTTATACGTCCGGCGCCAGCGAAGCCAACAACACCGCTATCAAGGGCATGGCCCTGGCAAGACGGCAGGCGGGGCAGCATATCATCACGACGCCTCTGGAGCATCCCTCCGTCAGCGGCCCGCTGGACTGGCTGAAAAAGCAGGGCTGGGAAATCGACCTTGTGAACGTGGGGCGGGACGGGAAAATCGACACGGGCCATTTAAAGCAGCTGATGCGCAGGGATACGGTTTTGCTTGCCGTCACGGCGGTTGACAGCGAGCTGGGCGCGGTCCAGCCTATGGAAGAGATTGTCCGGATCAAGCGCGAATATCCCGGCTGTCTGCTCCATGTGGACGCGACCCAGGCCATCGGGAAAATCCCGTTTTCCTTTGACGGCGTTGACAGCGCTTCGTTTACGGCGCATAAATTTTACGGGCTCAACGGAATCGGCGTATTGTATAAAAACCGGAGGGCGGAGATGGAACCGCTGATACACGGGGGCGGGGGACCTGCCCTGTACCGCGGCGGCCCCCCCACGCTTGCGCTGGCGGCTTCCCTTGAAACGGCGCTCCGGAAGTCCATAGACTGTCTCACGGAGCGGTATGAAACGGTAAAGCGGCAGAATGATTTCATTCGCGCCGCGCTGGCGGCGTATCCCGCTGTTTGGATCAACAGCCCTGCCGGCGCCGTGCCCCATATATTGAATGTAAGCGTAACGGGCGTAAAGGGCACCCGGTTCCGAGACGCCCTGGGGCAGGCGGGCATTTGCGTTTCGGTGCGGTCGGCCTGTGCCATGGACGGCACCCCCTCCGCGGCGGTGTCTGCCGTCGTTGGGGACCGGAAGAGAGCCCTCTCGTCCTGGCGCATCAGCCTGAGCCATCTCACAAGCGAGGAAGAGCTCCGGCAGCTTCTGGAAGCCTTTGACGTCTGTTATCAAAAGCTTATGCGGCGCTGAGCGGATACCGCCGGCCCGGCGCCGGTGGAGGGCAGTATGGACAAAGGTGCCGCAGAGGGGGAAATTGTTTTTTTCTTGTACTTCCAAAATGAAAGAAAAGATGGTATAATAATGCGGCAATTCCAATTTTTATGAAAAGGAGACGAGAAAAATGAAAGTTTCAAAAGCATTGGCCCTCATTCTGGTCCTTGTACTGGCGTGTTCTCTGTTTGCCGCCTGCGGCGCCGGCGGAGGCAGCAGCAACCCCTTGGTGGGCGACTGGGCGTCCGAGACCTTCGACGGAAAATTTATCTACACCTTTAACGACGACGGCACCGGCAACTATGACGCGGCAGGCACCGCCATGCCCTTTACCTACACGGACGAGGACGGCAAGCTGACCATCCTCTATGACGGCAACGACATTCCCTTTGAGACGGAGTACACCATCTCCGGCAAGACGCTGACCATCAAGGACAGCCTGGGCAATGACGTGGTCTACAACAAGAAATAATCCCGCAAAAAAACCGGCGGCCTTTCGGCCCCGGCGGGAAAATAAGCCAGATCAAACGATCTGGCTTATTTTTTTATTTGGTTTTGATCTTACGGGTTTTACATGCGGAACACGGGATTGGGATAGGCGGGGGCAAAGCAGTCCAGCGCCTGTGTCCGGACGGAGACGGACAGGGCCCGGGATGCTTTCTCCAGATGGGTCAGCACCAGGTCTTTTGCTGTCTCCGGCGCGCAGTTGACCCGGAGATTGAGGGTCAGGTGCCCCTGCCGCGCAGGGTCCGGCGCGGCGGCGTCCGTCCGGAGGGGGGCGCCGGAGCCGGTGCAGCTCACCTTGGCAAAGGCCCCGCCGGGGGCGGACAGGCAGGCCTTCAGATGGGCCGTTTCCGCGCCTGCGTCCGAAAGGGCGTCATATAAGCCCCCGCAGAGGGACGTGAGAAATGCGTCCGGGGAGAAGGGGTCGGCGGCTGTGAGCTCTGCGGCGCAGTTGAGCCAGGCCAGGGCGGCTTCCCCGGCGGCATAGATGTCGTAATCCACGGCGGGGGACGGGCGGGCGGCGTCCGCCGTGCCGAGAAGGGTTTTGCGCCACCGGTCCATGCCTTCACCCTCTTTGGCGCTGACGAGCAGGCAAGGTCTCCCGGGGGCCTTTTCCTCGATCATGGCAAGGGCTTCTTCCTGCTCCGCCGGGGACAGCAGGTCCGCTTTGGAGAGGATGATCTGTTCCGCCTCCTCCAGCTGCTTGAAAAAGACATAGGAGACCTCCGGGTTTTGGAACGGGCCGGTCTCAGAGTCCCGGAAGGAGAGAAGGCGCCTGGCGTCCACCAGGACGGAGAGGGGGGCAACGTCCAGATTTACCGTGGCTTTTCCGGCGGAAAACGGCTTGATCACCGTGGAGAGCAGGTCCGTGCAGGAGCCCACCGGCTCCGCCAGAATGACATCCGGCCGCGCGGTGTCCAGCAGGGCTTCCAGCTGGTCTTCCAAAGAGTGGAAATGGCAGCAGAAGCAGCCGGAGGTCACTTCCCCCACCGGGAACCCGGCTTTTCGGAGAAGGGCGGTGTCCACCAGCTGCTCCGTCTGGTCGTTGGTGATGACGGCCACGGTTTTGCCCTCGCGGCGGAACATGTCGCCCAGGGCGGCGATGGCCGTTGTTTTTCCGGCGCCCAGAAAGCCGCCTATAAAAATCAGTTTGGTGTTTTTCATGCTGGTTTCCTTCCTTTCTGTTGGCATGCGCTTTTATATCGAAAAATTTCAATATAACCATACCATAAGAATTGAAAAATTTCAATATAAAACACAGAAAAAAGAGGGCCGCTCGTTTGGGAGCGGCCCCTCTTTGCGGGATGGTGGGAATTGTATGGATTGGGCTCTCTTTGGCGCGGCCCTGCTGCCGCGTTTCATGGGCCGGGGGCCGCTTTGCGGCTCCCGGCGGGGTTTATTTACTGTTTTCCGTAAAGCGCATGACGATGGCCGCGACCTGGGCCCGGCTGGCTTGGGAGCGGGGGCTGAGGGTTCCGTCCCCCATGCCGCCGATGAGCTTTGTTCCCACGGCCCAGCGGAGGGCGGAGAGCGCCCAGTCGGAGACGGCCCGGGCGTCGGGGAAGCGGTCCAGCGCCGGGTAGGCGCCCTCTGTATCCGCCCCGGCATGGCGGGCGTAGCGGTATAAGATCGCCGCCAGCTGTTCCCGGGTTACGGGGTCAGAGGGGCCGAAGGCGGTTTTGCTGTAGCCGTCCACAATGCCGTTTGCCGCCGCCCAGCGCACCGCATTGGTGTACCATGTGCCGGCGGGCACGTCAAGGAAGGTGAGGTCTCCTGTGGCCGCCGGCTCCCCGGCCATCCGCCAGAGGATGGTGACCGTCATGGCCCGGCTGGTGGCTTCGTCCGGGGAAAAGGCCCCGTTGCCGGTGCCGTTCATGACGCCGTTTGCCGCGGCCCAGAGGACGCTGTCATAATACCAGGCGTCATCGGGCACGTCGGTGTACAAAGGGGTTTTCACCGTCTGGTCCAGCGCACCCAGAAACGCGGGGACGTTCACGTAGCCATGGCCGTAATACGGGTCGTAGCCCGGATCGCCCAAATCCTTGGCGCTGTTTTTCAGCAGGTTCACAAAGCCGCCGGTGTCCATGCGTTTGTCCGCCTGCTTTGCCATGACGGCCATGGCCGTCACGATGGGCGCGGCAAAGGAGGTGCCGTCCTTTGTGGCGGTGCCCCCGTCGGGATAGAGGGACTTGATGCCGGTGCCCGGGGCGGAAACCGTCACTTTGTTGTTGAAGTAAGAGTAGCTGTCGTCAAAGACGGCGGTATCGCCCTCC
>JAFOJR010000143.1 GCA_017420125.1 Oscillospiraceae bacterium
CTGGAGCAGATTGTACCGACTTTGAACAAAGCGGGGTTTGTCCGCAGCGTCCGCGGTTCCCAGGGGGGATACCGTCTGACCCATGCGCCGGAAACCTATTCCGTCGGCATGATCATTCGTTTGATGGAAGGAGAGCTGGCGCCTGCACCCTGTGCCGGGCGCAGCAGCCATGACGACTGTCCCCGGATGTCGGAATGTGTCACGGCCGGCGTCTGGGAAAAAATCCGGCAGGCAGTGGACGACGTAGTGGACAACATCACGCTGGAAGATTTGGTTTCTGAATATTATGTCAAAACCGGAAGGACACAGGAATTCACAAAAAACGCAGGAGGGCTGTAACCCTCCTGCGTTTTTTGTGTTCGATATTTCGAGATTCGGGGCGGGAATCGGCGGAAGAGAACCTGGCATAAATAGTAAAAAATAGACAAAAATCCCTCGAAAATTACATTTTATATATTGCAATATGCAAAAATAAGCGTTATAATAAAAAAGGAAAAACGGTGGGGTGGAAGAAGCGCGGAAAAAAGGCGCGGAAAAAACGCCCCGTCCGGCAATCCGGCAGATTTATGTCAAAAAAAACGGACCGATGCTCTTTGGCATCGGCCCGCTTCATGATCACTTTTTTCTTATCGAAGAACCCGCACCCGCAGGACACCGCCGATTGCGCGAATTTCGTCGATCAGCCGGTCGTGGACCCGGTTGTTCACGTCCAACAGCGTATACGCGTAATTGCGCTTGGAGTGGTTCATCATGTTTTCCACGTTGATATCCTCGGCGGAAAGGACCGTCATGATGGAGGCCAGCATATTGGGCACATTTCGATGGATGATGCCGATGCGAACGGCGCCGGAGCGGTCCATGGATACGTTGGGAAGGTTGACGGAATTCTGGATGTTGCCGTTTTCCAGATAATCTTTCAGCTGCTGCACGGCCATCACGGCGCAGTTTTCTTCGCTTTCCGGACTGGAGGCGCCCAGATGGGGAATGGCTACCACGTTCTTGGCCAGCGCGATCTTATTATTGGGGAAGTCCGTAATATAGCTTGCCACTCTTCCGGACTCCAATGCGGGAATGATGTCATCATCCACCACAAGCTCGCTGCGGGCCAGGTTTAAAATCCGCACATGGGGTTTCATCATCTGGATGGATTCCGCATTGATCATGCCCTTGGTTTCCGGGGTTAAGGGCATGTGAAGGGTAATATAATCACAGTTTTTGAAAATGGTGTTCAGGTCCATGGCACGGTTCACTGCGCGGGCGATGCGAAGGGCAGACTCCACAGACAGGAAGGGGTCATATCCGTAAACCGTCATGCCCAGCTTGGTGGCGATGTTGGCGACCTGCACGCCCACGGCACCGAGACCCAGAACGCCCAGTGTCTTTCCGCTGATTTCCGGCCCCACAAAGGCGGATTTTCCCTTTTCCACGGCGGAGACCAGATCCACGCCCTGCTTTGCCTGCTCCTGCACCCATTCGGCGCCGCCCAGAATATTGCGGGACGCCAGCAGAAGGGAACACACGGCAAGCTCTTTGACGGCGTTGGCATTGGCGCCGGGTGTGTTAAACACCACGATGCCGGATTCGGAGCAGCGGTCGATGGGAATGTTGTTAACGCCCACGCCTGCTCTGGCCACAGCGCGGAGAGACGGAGAGAAGGTGAAGTTCTGCATATCGGCAGAGCGGACCAGAATGCCGTCCGGGTCCTCCACTTCGTTTCCCACGATGAACCGGTTTTTTTCCAGCAGTGCGAGACCGGCGGGGCTGATTTTGTTCAAGGTTTGAATGCGATACATGGTATTCCTCCCAAAGAAGGTCAAGCCCGGTTTGGGGCCTGCCTGGTTATCTCAAAATGTTTTGTTCAAACACGCGGATGAAGTCCGCCAGCGCGGCCACGCCCTCGGGGGGCATTGCGTTGTAGATGGAAGCGCGCATGCCGCCCACGGAGCGGTGCCCTTTCAGGTTGACAAACCCGGCGTCTGCCGCTCTTGCAACGAACATGGCGTCCAGCTCGGGGCTGTCGCTGCGGAAGGTGACGTTCATATTGGAACGGGCTTCCTTTTCCGCCACGGGATGGAAAATCTGACTCTCTTCCAGGCACTCGTACAGCAGGGCGGCCTTTTCCTCGTTTCGCTTCTGCAGCGCTTTCAAACCGCCCAGCTTTTCCACCCAGTTCAGCACAAGGCCCAGAATGTAGATATTATAGCAGGGCGGCGTGTTGTACATGGAGTCATTCTTGATCATGGTGGCATAGTCCATCATAATCGGCGTATAGGGGAAGGCATTGCCGGCCAGGTCATTGCGGATGATCACAACCGTCAGTCCGGCGGGCGCCATGTTTTTCTGCGCGCCTGCATAGATTAAAGCGTATTTGGATACGTCCACCGGCTTGGACAAAATATTGGAGGACATGTCGCAGACCAGAGGAATTTCGCCGGTCTCGGGGACATAGTTCCATTCGGTGCCGTAAATCGTGTTGTTGGCACAATAGTGGAAATAGGATGCGTTGGGGAAGATTTCCAGATCCTCCTGGCGGGGGATGTACGTGAAGTTTTTATCTTCCGAGGAAGCGGAAATATGAATCTTGCCGTATTTCTCCGCTTCTTTGGCGGCCTTGCCGGAAAAGCTGCCGGTGACGGCATAGTCCGCGCTTCCGGTTTTTCCGATTAAATTCATGGGCACCATGGCGAACTGCAGCGTGGCGCCTCCCTGTAAAAAGAGGACGCTGTAGTTGTTCGGAATATTCATCACCCGGCGGAAGGCGGTCTGAACACTTTCAAAGATCCGGGCGTAGACGTCGCTCCGGTGGCTCATTTCCATGACGGACATTCCGGTACCTTTATAATTGCTTAATTCCGCGGCCGCTTCCTGGAGCACTTCCTCCGGCAGCATGGAAGGACCGGCGGCAAAGTTAAAAATACGTGCGCTTCCCATTGTTTCAAAGCCCCTTTTCTTTTCTCGGGAGAGTCCCGATTGTTTTAGTCATTTTCATTTGATATACAAAAAATCAATTTTATCAATTTTTCATCAATGCTTTTGGCGTTTTCGGCAGGGAGGGCGGCCGCTGACATATGGCCTGCATCCTTTGCCCCTGACAGCATCAAAAAAATAAAAATACTGCATTTGAAAAGACAAATGCAGTAACATTATATCGGAATAAAAAGCATACTGTCAATGAATGAACACAACAAAAAGACCATTTTCTCATTTGCTTTCCTTGTGAAAGTTGAAATCTTTCTAAAATATCCAAAAATTTTTCAAAAAAATGTGATTTTGTCCTTAACTTTTTATGCAATCTGTGTTACAATGACCGTTGTCGAGAATTCCTCTGTGAAAAATCACAGACAAAGGACATGGGAATAGGCGCCCTGTCGCAAAAGGAAATGCCAAATGCGATATTTTCGGGTGTTGCCTGTGTTTCTTTTTGCCCGCGCCCGGCAGTGGCGGATGCCGTTTTTGGCGGCATCGGGTCGAGTTGTGGGAAACAAGAGAGAAATAAGGCGCATGTTTGAAAGCAAGGAGCCTGTTGAACACAGATGTGCAGGAGGTTGATTGGCACGAAACGGCGCGGACACCGATCGTTTGAGGCAGACCGGTACCCAAATGCTTCATACGGGGTCCAGACGCTTCAATGAAATGATGCGGTCCGGCCGGGCGTGTGCGGACAGATTACGTTTTTGGATGAAAAGGCAGATGTTTTGTCTTTGGCTGGGAAGGTCAAAGGAAAAGGGATGCCTTTTCTCGGGCAACCAGAACGGTATGTCTGATATGGGGGTTACCATCCAGTCAATGCTGCCTGATTTGAAAGAAATCCACGCACTGCTCCAGGGCAATGGGCGGTCTTTTCTGACGGAAACAGGACGGCGCATCCAGGCCAGGTTATGGCAAAGCTCTTAAAAATCATAGAAATGAGGAGGAAAAAGCTTGAACGAAAAATTTGACTACACGGTGACAGACAAAGTCATCGAACAGTATGGCGCGAAGCCCAGCTCCACCATTGCGATTCTGCAGGGAATCCAGGAAGAGTATCGTTATCTTCCCAAGGAAATTTTCCCGTATGTAGCAAAAAAATTAGGCCTGAGTGCCGCAAACATTTACAGCGTGGCAACCTTCTATGAAAACTTCTCTTTGGAGCCCAAGGGAAAGTATGTCATTAAATGTTGTGACGGCACGGCATGTCATGTCAGAAAATCAACTCCCATTCTGGCAAAAATCAGAGAAATGCTTGGTTTGTCCGAAACCAAACACACGACTGACGACCTCCTGTTTACGGTTGAAACCGTGTCCTGTCTGGGCGCTTGCGGACTGGCTCCGGTTCTTACAGTCAATGATGTGGTACATCCGACAATGACCCCGGAAAAGGCGGAAGCACTTGTGAATGAATTAAAGGAGGAAGCATAATGCTGAAACTGACAAACAGAGAAGCTCTGAGTAAGCTTCGGGAAGCCAGCGGTGCGGCACTGAAAGCAGAGAGCAAAAAGGTTTTGGTCTGCGGCGGTACTGGTTGTGTTTCCGGTGGTTCCCTTGAAATTTATGACAAATTAAAGGAATTGATGGAAGCCAACAACATTCCCTGTTCCGTAGAATTGGATTGCGAATCCGCAACCCATGCTGACAGCGTTGGTTTGAAGAAAAGCGGATGTCACGGTTTCTGTGAAATGGGTCCTCTTGTTCGCATCGAGCCGCAGGGTTGGCTGTATACAAAGGTAAAATTGGCAGACTGCGAAGAAATCGTAGAAAAGACCATCAAAAACGGCGAACACATTGAACGTCTTGCTTATCAAAAAGGCGGGATTGTCCGTCCGAAGCAGGAAGAAATTCCGTTCTATGAAAAGCAGACCCGTATCGTGTTGGAGCACTGCGGTCATATCGACGCAGACTCTATTATTGAGTACATTGCAATCGGCGGCTATTCTGCGCTGGAAAAGGCATTGTTTGACATGTCCGGCGACGAGATCGTAAACGAAATCGCCAACTCCAATCTGCGCGGCCGCGGCGGCGGCGGATTCGCTGCCGGCACCAAGTGGTCTCAGGTGAGACGCCAGAAGGCAGAACATAAATACATCGTCTGCAACGGCGACGAAGGCGACCCCGGCGCATTCATGGACAGAAGTATCATGGAAGGCGACCCCCACCGCATGCTGGAAGGCATGATGATCGCGGGCGTGGCCTGCGGCGCGGAAGACGGCTATATCTATGTCCGTGCGGAATATCCCATGGCCATTAAGCGTCTGAAGAACGCCATTGCACAGGCGGAAGAACTGGGCATCCTGGGCGACAATATTCTGGGTACCGGCTTCAACTTCCGTATTCACATCAACCGCGGCGCCGGCGCATTCGTCTGCGGCGAAGGCAGCGCCCTCACCGCTTCCATCGAAGGCAAGCGCGGCATGCCTCGTGTAAAGCCTCCTCGTACTGTAGAGCATGGCCTGTTCTATTCTCCCACTGTGCTGAACAACGTGGAAACCTTTGCAAACGTACCCCACATCATCCTCAACGGATCAGAATGGTATAAGAGCATCGGTCCCGAAAAGAGCCCCGGCACCAAGGCATTCGCTCTCACCGGCAACATTGAAAACACCGGTTTGATCGAAGTTCCCATGGGCACGACTCTGCGTGAAGTTATTTATGAAATCGGCGGCGGCGTCCGCGGCGGCAAGGAATTCAAAGCCGTTCAGATCGGCGGTCCGTCTGGTGCCTGCCTGACCAAAGAGCACTTTGATATGCCGCTGGACTTCGACTCTCTGAAGAAGGTCGGCGCAATCATCGGCTCCGGCGGTCTGGTTGTTATGGACGAAGACACCTGCATGGTTGAAGTGGCTCGTTTCTTCATGAACTTCACCCAGAACGAATCCTGCGGCAAGTGCGTTCCCTGCCGTGAAGGCACAAAGCGCATGCTGGAAATCCTGGAACGGATCGTTGCAGGCCAGGGCCGCGACGGCGACATTGAACTGCTGGAAGATCTGGCCGACACCATCTCCTCTACTGCACTGTGCGGCCTGGGCAAGACGGCTCCCAACCCCGTTAAGAGTACCATTAAATACTTCCGCGACGAATATGAAGCACATATTTATGAAAAACGTTGTCCCGCAGGTGCATGCCAGAAGCTGAAAAAGATTTACATCGATCCCGAACTGTGTAAGGGCTGCTCCAAGTGCGCCAGAAACTGCCCGGTAGACGCAATCTCCGGCGAACTGAAGAAGCCGTTCAAGATCGATCAGGACAAGTGCATCAAGTGCGGAACTTGTGTCGCTGGATGTCCGTTCAAGGCAATAAAGGAGGCTTAAACGTGGAAAATAAAGACTACATGCTGGTAGACGGCGTACAAGTTGCCATCGAAGGCGAAAAAAATATTTTGGAACTGGTGAACAAAGCGGGGATTGAACTGCCTACTTTCTGCTATCATCCGGAACTGTCCATTTTCGGCGCTTGCCGCATGTGCGTTGTGGAAAACAGCAGAGGCGGCATGGAAGCTTCCTGCTCCACACCTCCCAAAGCTGGTATGGAAATCTATACCAACACCCCGCGCCTGAGAAAGTATCGCCGCGTTATTTTGGAACTGCTGCTGTCCAACCACTGCCGTGATTGTACTGCCTGCCAGAAGAGCGGCCACTGCAAACTGCAGGAATATGCACTGCAGTATGGCGTGAGAAACTTCCGGTTCAACAACCTGAGAACCGAATACGACATTGATGATTCCTCTCCCGCAATCGTCAAGGATCAGAGCAAATGTATCCTCTGCGGCGAATGCGTCCGTATGTGTAACGAAATTCAGACCGTCGGCGCCATCGACCTGACCAAGAGAAGTTCCCGCGCTTCCGTCAGCACCTTCTTTGAAGAACCGCTGGCAGAATCCGGCTGCATCGGCTGCGGCCAGTGTGCTGTCGTATGTCCCACCGGCGCTCTGGTGGAAAAAGACGACACCGACAAGGTCTGGGCTGCTCTGGCAGATCCCAAAAAGCACGTTGTTGTCGGCCCCGCTCCTTCCGTCCGTGCAACTTTGGGTGAATGCTTCGACAACCCCATCGGCACCAATGTGGAAGGCAAAATGGTTGCTGCGCTGCGTAAGCTGGGCTTTGATAAGATCTTTGACGTAGACACCGCTGCTGACTTCACCATCATGGAAGAAGGCACCGAATTCCTGCATCGCCTGAAAGAAGGCGGCACCATGCCCATGTTCACCAGCTGCTCCCCCGGCTGGATCCATTTCGTGGAACAGTATTATCCCGAAATGCGAGACAACATTTCCACCTGCCGTTCTCCCCAGGGCATGTTTGGCTCCTTGGTCAAGTCCTATTATGCGGAGAAGGCCGGCATTGACCCGAAGGACATCGTGGTTGTTTCCATCATGCCCTGTACGGC
>JAFOJR010000144.1 GCA_017420125.1 Oscillospiraceae bacterium
GCCAGCTTTTTCTTTTCCGTTTTTTGATCATTCGGCAACGGATTGCCGTCTGCACCCTGAGTGGAAATTAAAATATGTTTCGCATATAAATAGCCGGTTTTGGCCAAAAAGTCGGCCATGTCCGTGTAGCCCTGGTCTTGTACATACCGATCTGCGTATGCCTGCAAATCTTCCGTAGTAGGAGCGTTTTCCGATGTTTCCCCATACAAGGCATCATACAAATGTTCATACAAAAAGCCGGCCTCCGCAAAATGCAGGAAGGTCTCCTCGGAAACGCCTTGCAGCCGCAGTTCTTCCAGATAGGTCGCTTCATCGCCGCCACCCATGTACTCGATATAATACGTCCGCATTTCTTTCAGTTCTGCTTTGTCTTCTTCCATTAAAGAACAGCCGTTTTCCAAGGCTTTTTCTTCTACGATTTGATACAGCAGAACCGTTTCTGCAGCGTCCTGTTTAACATATTCTTTCACAGGCGTTCCTTCTATCTCGTCGGTCCAGACCACGTCTTTGTAGTTATATTGCTGTTGTTTGAGATAATTGACGCTGCTGTTGACCCAATAGCAAAGCACTTCCGCCGTGATATCTGTTCCGTTGACCGTCATCATCACCGTGTCCTTTGGGATGCCAATTGCTTTCTGAAGCACGTCATCTGAAGTAGATCCGCTGATAAACGAGCATCCCGCAAGACTGCTGGCCAAAAGACAAATTGTCAGAATTGCACAACAAGTTTTTTTCCAAACGCTCATACTGATTCTCCTTTTCGGTATGTAACACAGAACAACGCCTGCATTATACCATTTTATGTGCATAAATACAACGCCATTACTCTGATTTTTCTATTTCCCCATATTCATTTACCAGTTTTTGTGCTAATTTCAACACATTTTCCCCCTGCTTTAACCGCAAGGAGAGATAGGGCTTTTCCCCAGCTGAAAACAATAGTTTCCCCCTGTACTGCGCTTGGGCACACAAGCTGGATACGCGCTGCAAATCCAACGTCCGGAGTAAAAAATTTAAATGATTTCCTTTTTGCACAATATCAGAAATCCCGGCTTGCCCTGCCTTTGTACGAAGCAGCGCAATGGAAATCAGCGCTTCCACCCCCGGAGGCAGATCACCATATCGGTCCAAAAGTTCATCCACTACGTCATCTGCATCCTCTTCGCTGCGGATCGACGCTATCCTGCGGTACAAGTCCATCCTCTGTTCCGGAGACGGGACATAAGAATCAGGAATATGTGCCGACACGGTTAAATCCGCCGCACACTCTGTTTTCTGCAACACAGGTTCTCCCCGCTCCTCCAACACTGCTTCCTCCAGTAGTTTCAGATACATATCATATCCTACTGTGACCATATAGCCGGACTGCTCCGGTCCCAACAGATTCCCAGCGCCGCGGATTTCCAGATCCCGCATGGCAATTTTGAATCCAGAGCCGAAAGCGGCATATTCTCGAATCGCCGACAGCCGTTTGGTGGCAACCTCTGTCAGTACTTTCCCCCGCCGGTAAGTCATATAGGCATATGCTCTTCGGGGCGATCGGCCCACACGGCCACGGATCTGGTGCAGCTGCGCCAACCCCAGTTGGTCCGCGTTTTCAATAATCAGTGTATTCACGTTGGGAATATCCAGTCCGGTTTCAATGATAGTGGTGCAAACCAGGATCTGGATTTCTCCTTCGCTTACTTTCCCCATCACCTGATCCAGCGCGTCGGCGCTCATCTGTCCGTGCGCTACCCCCACAGAAACCTCCGGGAACATCCCGGCCAGATAGGCCGCCGCACGGTCAATGGTCTCCACCCGGTTATGGAGATAGTATACCTGCCCATTGCGTTCCAGCTCCCTCCGGATCGCGTCACCCAATACACTCCAGTTGTGCTCTAAAACATAAGTTTGCACCGGCTGACGGTTTTGCGGAGGAGTATTGATAGTACTCATGTCTCGGAGGCCGGACAGGGCCATGTTTAATGTGCGGGGAATCGGCGTTGCCGTCAGCGTCAATACATCCACTTGTTTGGCCATTTCTTTCAGCCGTTCCTTGTGCGTCACGCCGAACCGCTGTTCCTCATCCACAACCAAAAGCCCCAATTTGTGAAACTGCACATCTTTCTGCAGCAGCCGATGTGTACCAATTAAAATGTCCACACCTCCGGATCGCACCTGTGCCAGTGTTTCCTTGATTTGTGCAGAAGTGCGAAATCGGCTCACCACATCTACCTTCACAGGATAGTTGCGGAACCGAGCCAGCATGGAAGTAAAGTGCTGCTGCGCCAATACTGTGGTAGGAACCAGCACCGCAGCCTGATAGCCGTCCAGCACACATTTCATAATGGCCCGAACCGCCACCTCCGTTTTTCCATAGCCTACATCGCCGCACAACAGGCGGTCCATGGGAATTTCCTGCTCCATATCGGCCTTGATCTCTTGAATGCAGCGAAGTTGATCTTCCGTTTCCTGATATTCAAAACTCTCTTCAAATTCAATTTGCCAAGGCCGATCCGGTGAAAAAGCATGCCCAGGGCGGCGCTGCCGTTCAGCATATAAAGCAATTAGCTCTTTGGCCAGATCCTGCACTGCCCGTTTCGTCCGGCTCTTTTCTCTGGCCCATTCTGTACCGCCCAGCTTGTTCAGCTTCCGGGGCGTCTCTTCTCCCCCGCCGATGTATTTGGAAATCAAATCCAACTGGGTAGCCGGAAGATACAGGCAGTCGCTGCCGGCATATGCCAATTTTACATAATCTTTTTCTACACCATCCACCGACAGTTTTGCCATCTCTACAAAGCGCCCCACGCCGTGATGGGTATGCACCACCAGATCGCCTGGTGATAAATCTGCATAACTGCTGAGGGCCTGCTTCTCTTTGCTGCTCTTTTTCTTCTTTTCCGGAACTCTGCTGCCGGCAATCTGCCCTTCTGTCAAAACCACAAGCTTCAAATCCGGGTATTCCATCCCGCCAGACAGATTTCCCACGCTCAGCACCGCTTCGCCGGGTCGGGGCAGCTGTTTCAACTGAAAGGTCATACCCACCCGCAACTTGCTCGTCCGAAGTAATTCATGCAGATTCTGAACGCGCCGTTCCGAAGGGCATAAAATAACCACTCGGTACTGTTCTTTCAAATATGCTTTTACATCGGAAACCGCCGTTTCCAAACTTCCCCCGTATGAGGGAACCTGCTTACATACGATGGAAAACAGGCTGCGAGGCGAAAACGGATATCGGGCTGCCGGAAAGGTGTCCGTCATGACAACAGGGAAATCCCTCAACTGGAGCTTGGCCTGATCCAAAGAGCAGGCAAAAAACGCCAGTTCGCCTGCCAGCATTCCCGCTTCCATCAGTGTTTCCACATCCTGTTCCAACTGCCAGGCATAAGTTTTGGCACGCTCTAATATCCTGCTGCTTTCCGTGAAAAGCACAATGGCGTCTGCGGGAAAGTAGGACACGCCACAGCATTCCTCCGGATAAAGCAAATGGAGATATCGGTCATAGGAAGAAAAAGAAACACCTTCTTCCAGCTGCTCCAGATCCTGGTCCAGCGTTGCCAGTAAGTCGGAGACATCTCCTTTTCGTTTTCCAACGCGTCCGCGCAGAATACGCAAAGCGTTGATCAGATGTTCTCTTCCGCCTTTTCCCAAATCTGGCAAAACCTCTGCTGCAGGCAATAATCGGCATTGGGTGCAGTTTTCCGTCCGACGCTGGGTATTGGGATCGAAATATCCCATGGAGTCGATTTCCTCTCCAAAAAAATCCAGCCGCACCGGCGCGTCCTCGCCAGGGGAAAATACATCCAAAATACCACCTCGCAGGGCAAACTGCCCCACACCTTCCACCTGGTCACAAATGGTATATCCGCTTTTTGCCAAAAGATCCGTCAATGCTGCTAAATCATACGACATGCCTTGCTGCAAGGTGATCGCAAACTGTCTTAATGTTTCCGGCGGCAGCGTCCGCTGAAGCATGCCTTCCACGGTGGTCACCAAGAAGGACACCGGCGCTGCAACCAGTGCATCCAGCGCTCGCAGTCGATGATGCTCCCATTGCCGCGACATCACAGCGGCAGGATAAAAAACAAATTCCCGGGACGCCAAATATATAGCCGCTGTCTGCGAAAACTGCGCCAAGTCTCCCATCAGACGCGTCGCTTCCCCATCGTCGGCACAGAGAAATACCACCGGACGGCCGGTCTGTTCGTGCAATGCAGCGCCCAAATGCGCTCTGTGGACGCCGGACATGCCTGACAAAACTGCAGGACATTGGCCCCCCTCAACGGCATGAAACAGAGCAGCCACTTCTTTTTGCTGTTCCAATGCTTTCGTCAATGCGAGCAAAGTCGATCCCTTCTTTCCTCTTATTCGTGCAGAAAGCGAAGAAAAGCACAGAAACAGACGGATGGCAAAACAGCCGCCCGACCTGTTGATCTCTGCTTTTCTGATGAGTATGTAGCCTTATTGCTCTCCATTCATAAAATTCCGAACGGTCGTCTGCAACATCTTGCAGTCACTGCCATTTACAGATTAAAATATTCGAAAAGATAGTATAAAGAGCTCAAACAAAATACAAGTGATAA
>JAFOJR010000145.1 GCA_017420125.1 Oscillospiraceae bacterium
AACCCTGTTTGGAACTGTCAATGGACGTGCTTTGTTTCGAGCTGTATGCTTGTTTATCCTAATTATACCAAATCAGTCCTGCAAAATTTCACATTCTGGAAAATTTTTCTGTACAATTTTTTTCATTATAGCAGTTCAGTTGGACGAAATATGTACTTCTGCGATATTCACCAAAAAAGAAAAGAGCCATTGCCAAGCAACAGCTCAATTATGATTCCGGTGAGTTCAAATATAATTACACCACTTTCCAAGAAATTTATAAATCAGATTAAGAAAAACGTCAGGATTCCATGGTTTTTGGTGACAGCAGTATTTTTTGCCAGTTTGGGGGCTGACACGAAAGTGGCAAAAAATATTCTACCTGAGCGGTTGACCGCCCCCTCCGCCGCAAGGTGGGAGGGAGAATGGCGGGGCTGCGCCCCGCCGCCCCCTTGGTTGCGATGCTTTGCATCGCAACCGCTCAGGTAGCAATTTTTTAATTATACCACATTTTGGGGGAGAAAGAAAAAGACGCAGACCTTTCGGCAGAACTGCTCCCGCAACGAATTTACACATTTCTCCGCTGAAATGTCAGCGCTCCTTGCTTGACTTTTCCTGTATTGCGTGCTATAATATTAAAAAATCGTTGCAAAGGTGGGAAATGTATGAGAAAGCATTACATTGACAACCTCCGGTGGATCACCGTGGTGATCGTTGTGCTCTATCATGTGATCTACATGTTCAACAATCTCCAGACATTCGGCGTGATCGGCGGCTTTTCCGAAAAACAGTGGTGGGACCATTTCCAGACATTGTGCTATCCGTGGTTCATGCTGCTGTTATTTACCATTGCGGGCATAAGTGCGCGGTTCTCTTTGGAGTACCGCACTGCAAAAGAATTTGCCAAGTCCCGCACAGAAAAGCTCTTTGTGCCGGTTTCGCTTGGTTTATTGATGTTCCACTGGATCACTGGCTGGGTGAATATGGCGATCAGCAACGCTTTGGGGGATATGGCAAACGTCCCCGGTGTCGTCCTCTATCTGATCCAGTGCGTGTCCGGCACGGGCGTGCTGTGGTTTTTGCAGGTACTCTGGATTTTCTCGCTGCTGCTTCTGCTTGTCCGCAAGCTTGAAAAAGACCGGCTCTGGACGCTTTGTGCCAAAATTCCCGTCTGGGTACTGCCGCTGCTTGGTATTCCACTCTGGGGCATGGCACAGATCCTCACCACGCCCATCATTTCCGTGTACCGCTTCGGCATCTACGGACTTGGCTTCCTGATCGGGTATTTCCTCCTGTCACATGACGAAATCATGGACGCGCTCGAAAAGCTCTGGCTGCCGTTGGCAATTGCCAGCACAGGACTTGGCATCGCGGAGGTCGTTGTCTATTGGGGACAGAATTACGCGGAAGCGCCCGTCCGTGATAGTATGCTTTCCATCCTCTATGCGTGGACGGCATCGCTTGCCATGCTTGCCGGCAGCAAGCACTTCCTTAATTTCCGGAACGACTTCACCGCGTGGATGAGCGCCAAAAGCTGGCCGCTTTACATCTTCCACTATACCACACTCGCCTATGCTGCGTATTTTATGAAGGGAACGGGCATTCCGGCGGCAGTGCAGTATCTGCTTTGCACCA